>CAZDGY010000043.1:0-15633 GCA_964504685.1 uncultured Kofleriaceae bacterium
ACGAGGGCAACCACGAGATGCGCGGTGGCGTCGACGAGCACTGCCACGTCATCTACAACATCAGCCCGGACACCAGCTGGGAGGCGTACCTGACCGCCTCCGACGCAGCGGAGACCGACGACGTGTCCGACGACGACGATTGTGCCGCGACGCGAGCTGCGGTCGAACATTGGTACGACGCGTCGCAGATTCCCGAAGGCGCCGCCGGTGCGCTGCTGCACGAGCGGCCGACGATCGCGCGCCCACTCGACGCCGACCTCGGCAGCTCGGTGAGGCTGCTCGCGGTAGATGCCCCGGCCAACGCCAAGCCGGGCGATCAGATCGAGCTGACGTGGACGTTCGAGGCGCGCGGTCGCGTCGCGCCGGGTTGGAAGCTGTTCGTTCACCTCGACGGTCCGAACAAGGCCTTCGTCAACGGCGATCACGCGCCGGCGTGGCGGTTCGAGTGGTGGCGCCCGGGCCAGTTCATTCGCTACAAGACGACGGTCACGATCCCGCGCTCGCCGGTGACCGGCAAGTACACGGTCAACGTCGGCTTGTTCCGCGGTGCCGAGCGCATCCATGTCACCGCCGCGCACGGTGAGGTCAAAGACGATGCGGTCGCCGCTGCGACGATCGAGGTCGGACCTTGACGATCCAGCAGCGTCGGATGATCCACGCCGCGGGCTGGCTGCTGCTGATCATTCCGGCGATCTATCAGCTCGTGTTGCTGACCACCGCGATCGCCGGCCGGATCGGGTACCCGTACGACCTCGAGTGGATGGAAGGCGGCATGCTGCATCACGCGCAGCGCGTCTCCGATGGGCAACCGCTGTACGCGCCACCGTCGATCGAGTTCATCCCGTACCTGTACACGCCGCTCTACCCCGCCGTGCTCGCGATGCTCGGCAAGGTGTTCGGCCTCAGCTACATGCTCGGTCGCGCGATCTCGGTGCTGTCGCTCGTCGGCATCGCACTGATCGTGCTTGTTCCCGCGATCCGCGATCGCGAGCAGCCACGTGGGCCGGCGTGGGCCGGCGCGTTCATCGCGCTCGGGCTGTTCGCCGCGACCTATCCGTACGTCGAGGGTTGGTTCGATCTGGTGCGCGGCGACACGTTGTTCTTGTTGATGGTGACCGCCGGCATCGCGGCGCTCCCCGGATGGGCGAGAAGCGAGGGCCTCGCAGGACACGGTCGAGTCGCCGCTGGCGCCGCATTGCTCGCACTGTCGTTCTTCTGCAAGCAGACCGGCATCTTCTACGTGGCATTCGGTGGCGCGATCGTCGCGGTCGTGGCGTGGCGACGCACTGCGACCTATGTCGCGGTCGCTGGCGTGATCGGCCTCGGGTTCACCGCACTGTTCGACTCGGTGACCGGCGGTTGGTTCTGGATCTATGTGTCGAAGATCCACCGCGCGCACGACTTCAACATGCACCGGTTCTGGTCGTCGTTCGGCCACATCCTGTGGCACTTCCCGGCGCTGACGATCGTCGTCGTGGTCGCGCTGATCATTGTCGTCGCGACGTGGCGAATGACCGGCGAGCTGCCGGCGCGCGCCAAGCCGCTGCTGCTATGGTCCGCCGCGTTCGCGGTGTCGACCGTGGTCGGGGCGGTCGGCTGGGGCACCGAGTTCGCGCGCTACAACGCGTATATCCCGGCGCTGCTTCACGGCGCGTTCGCCGCCGGCGCCGCGATCCCGGCGGTCGCGGCCTGCGCGAGGCAATGGCACGATTCGGACATCGCGTCGACTGGCGCGCCGGCCGTGCTCGCGGTCGCGCTCGCCGGGACGCTGATGACAGCGCGGTGGAAGCCGTCGAGCTTCGTACCGACCGACGCGGACGTCGCGGCCGGCGACGCCTTGATCGCGCACCTCCACGGCATCGAGGGCGATGTGTGGATGCCGTCGCATCCTTGGTACCTCGTGCTCGCGGGCAAGGTGCCGCACGTTCATCGCATCGGCATCATGGACGTCACGAGGCGCGAACCGCGACCGATCGCCGGCCTCGACGAAGCGCTGCGCACGCATCGGTTCTCCGCGATCGTGCTCGATAATCGCGATCTGCCGACCGAGCTACCGCAGCTGCGCACGACCTATCACGCAGCGGTGCGACTGCCTGACAAGGAGCGACCGCGGCTGTACAGCGGCGCGGGTGGCGCGCACATTCCCGGCGAGGCCCCGCTGTTTCCCGAGACGATCTGGGTGCCGGCGATTCCGGCGACACCGCCGCGTGGGGCGCGCGCGCTGTTCGACTTCGAGGCGGGATCGTGGGCCGGGTGGATTCGCTCGGGCGGCGCGTGGGGCGAAGGCCCGGCACCCGAACCGCTGCCCGGCCAAGACCTCGTCGCCGGTGCGACCGGCCAGCGGTTCGCGACGAGCATGCACGGCGGCGATTCCGCGACTGGCCGCGTGACCTCGCCGGAGTTCGAGATCGATGGCGCGAAGCTGACGATGATGCTCGGCGGCGGTAGCGATGCGACCAAGCTACGCGTCGAGCTGTGGGTCGACGGTGCGATCGTGCGATCGGCCGGCGTGCCGATGCCCGGCGGCGACACGCTGCGCGAAGCGAGCTGGGACGTCAGCGAGCTGCGAGGCAAGCAAGGCCGGCTCGTACTGGTCGACGACGCGACGACGTCCGGCGGCCACATGGATGTCGACGACATCTGGTTGTGGGCGGCGCCCTAGATCGAATCGTGCGATCGTGCGTTTCATGATCACGATGAATCGCCTCTCGCTAGCCACGGCGTGCACGCTGTCGCTGTTCGCCGCAACCGCGATCGCGGATCGCGTGGGCCCGTCGCCAGAGCCGACGCCATCACAGCCACCCCCGGGTGCCGGCGCTGCAGCGCCCCGCAGCGAAGTCGTCGCGCGACCGCGCGCGGTCCCGGTCAACCCGATGACCGCGGGAACGCCGTCCGCGCAGATCGCGACGACCGGCAGCAAGCTCGCGGGTTCGTACAAGTGCAAGGGCGTGTCGTTTACCGGCGACGGCTCGTCGTCGCCGTTCACCGCGAAGCTCGCGATCAAGCTCGATCTCGACAACGCGTGGATCCAGGCGCAGCTGCTTCAGGATGCGCCCGGCACGATGAAGATCACGGACTACCGCACGTTCGACGAGATCGCGAAGCAGTGGACCCGGATCCAGATGCTGGCGACGTCGGGACACGTCGAGTCGACCTCGCTCGGCGAGAAAGACGGCAAGTGGACGTGGACCGGCACGGCGATCGCACCGACCGGCTCGATCCAGACGCGCGACTACGAGCAGCAGCTCGATCCGAAGCAGCTCAAGCTGTGGGGCGAAGCGCTGCTCGCCGGGACGTGGACGAAGACGTACGAAGTCACTTGTCGGCGCTGAGTCAGAACACGTAACCCGCACCGATCGCGAACCCGCCCGCGACGCGGGTGAACGACACCGAGTCGCCACTCGACGGCGAGTACGAGCCCGCGGTGAACACGAGCTGCGGGCCGGCTTCGATCAGCCAGCGCCGCCCGCCGAAATAGGCGAGCGGGAGCTCGACGCGCGCGGTGAACGCCGCCTGGCTCGCCTGGTCGACGCTGCCGCCCGTTCCTTGCGGCACGTCGTGCGTACCGAACAACCCGCCGAGCGCAATGCCGGGCCGAAAGAACGCGCCGAGGCCCAATCGCAAGTTCACCGCGGCCTCCAGCGCGCCGCCGTACGTGACCGCGCTGTTGCCGTCGCCGACGGAGTCGTAGTCGACGATCGCTTGCACTCCGACCGAGATATTGTCTTTGATGTAATAGCGCAGGTGCAGCGAACCATCGGTCGAGACCCGCGTCGTCGACATTCCCGCTTCGCTGTCGACGCTGAGCACGCCGAGCGCGCCGAAGCCGAGCTCCCAAACGCCTTGCGAGATGTGCGTGATCTTGCCCGCGTCGTTCGGATCCATGTACACGGTGTCGGCGCGCGCGTGCGCAGCGAGCGCCAACGCGACAGCGAAAGCAATGGCGAGAGTCTTCACGCCCACAGGTAGCGAGCCGCGCGATTTGTCGCACCGAAATCGCCGGATTTCTCGAGACGGCAGCGATCGCGCCGAGTTATCGCGCGCCGGCGAGCCAGCGCTCGATGTCGGGCAGCGAGCTCGCGCTTGGCCCGATCGCGCGCATCTCGTCGCGCGCCTTGCGAGCGAGCGCGACCGCTCCCGGATCGCGACGCGCCTTCCACAGCGCCTGCGCGAGCACGTACCGGGCCTCCGAGGTCTGGAGCGGACTATCGCCGCGCTTTTCCTGGATCGCGAGCGCCTTGGTCGCAGGCTCGACCGCCGCCTTTGCATCGCCGAGCGTGGTCAAGCAGTCTGCGAAGTTGGTGTACGCCGACGCGAGCACCGCGGAGTCGGGTTGGCCGGCCGCCTCAAGCCCGACCATCGCCTGCTGGAACACCGGTCGTGCCGCGTTCACGTCCTTCATCTCCATCATCGCTTGCCCGAGCCGACCCATCATGCCGAGCGTCGTCGGGTGGAGCGCGCCGTAGATCGCGGTCGACGCCTTGACCGCCTTATCGTAGGTCGCGCGCGCTTCGGCGTAGTGGTCGGTCTCGTAGTACGCATCGCCGAGCTCCGCGTAGGCATGGGCGGTCGTCGGATGGAGCGGGCCCAGCGTCACCTCGGCGCGCCGCGCGAGATCCTCGAGTCGCGCGAGCCCTTCGGCGATCTGGCCGTGCGCGCGCAGCTGAGTGGCGAGCCGGAGCTGGACGTCGAGGTTGTCCGGGCTGGTCGCGGGATTGCCCGCTAGGTCGAGCGCACGCGCCAGGTAGCGATCGGCCGCGGCTGGATCGCCGAGCTCGCGCGAGACATCCGCGAGGTCGAGCAGCACGGCGGCGAGGCCAGGAGCCTTGTTGCCGAGCCCGCGTTCGAGCGTCGCGAGCGCTGCTTCCCAATGGCGACGCGCTCCCGCGAGGTCGCCCGTGATCGCGACCGCCACGCCGAGCTCGCTCTCCGCCTGTGCGACGAGCGGATGATCAACGCCGAGCGCGCCGCGGATCATGTCGAGCGCCTCCGTGCAGTGAGTGCGGCCCTCGTCGAGCTTGCCGACCTGACCGTCGGTGGCGCACAGCCGCTCGAGCGCGACCGCGATGTCGCCCGGGTCGGCATAGGTTCGCCGCAACGCGAGCGCGTCGGAGTAGTGCGTGCGTGCGCTCGCGAAGTCGCCGGTATCTTCGGCCATCAAGCCCTGCTCGAGACGGAGCGTCGCGTCGAGCGCGGGCGGCGTACCGGCGCGGACGACCGCTGCGTCCGCCGCGCGGAGTAGCTCGGCTCCGCGCGCCCACTGTTGGCGCGACTCGCCGACGACATACGCGCGATCGAGCAGCAAGCTGGCAGTCGCCGCGTCGTCGCTCGCCTCTGCTGCCGCTCGCAGCCCGAGGTCATAGAACGTCTCCGCACCAGCGAGGTCACCCGACTGCGCGTCGAGCTCGCCGAGCACGGTGGCCGCGGCGGCGGTCAGCGGCGGGTGGCCGATCATACGGATCGCATCGAAGTGCGCGGAGAGCGCAACGCGACCGACCTGGTAATGACCGAGCGCGTAGTCGACCTTGGCGGAGGCGACCCAGGCTCCGGCCTCGGCGATCGCGGCCTGCTTTGCCGCAGGTATCGCGATGGCAGCGCGATCGGAAGTAGCGCATGTTTCGGGCCGATCGAGGTGTTGCAGGGCGGCGAGCGCAGCGAACGCCGCGGCGTTGTCCGGCGGCGACGCCTGCTTGGCGACGAGCGCAACGTGCTCCAGCTGTCGATCGTCGAGGCAATGCATCCGGCGATCGAGCAGCTCGGCGGATTGCTGCCCGTCCTGGGTCGCGCGACACACGCCGACAAACGTCTTCCGCCACGCCGCCGCGCGACTCGCGAGCTCGGTGGTCAACGCTGCACACGGCGAGCTCGGGCTCGCGCCGCACAGCCCCGCACCCGTCATGCTCGCGACGCGATCGACCGGATCCTCGCAGGTCGCGACGGCGCCGTGCGAGCCCTGCCAGATCAGCGCCGACGCGATCGCAGCAACCGCCACCGTGGTCGCGGCGACGAACCCTACTCGACGACGCCGCGCTGCTCCGCTGCGACGAGCGCGTTCGAGCGCGTCGACGAAGCTCACGACCGACGGATAGCGCGCGTCGGGATCGGGGGCGCGCCCCCGCGCGACGACCCGCCACACCGCGCGCGACAGCCCGGCCGGTCGGGTTCGCGGCGCCTGCTCGATCGCTTCGAGCAACCGATCGATCGACTCGGCGCGCCACGGCCGCTCGCCGGTGCACGCTTCGTAGACAGTGACCGCGAGTGCAAACTGATCGCTGCGCGGATCGGCCGGCTTGCGGCGCAGCAGCTCGGGCGCCATATACGCCGGCGTGCCGACGATCGCGGAGTCCGCCGGCCCCCCGAGCGCGATCGCGCGGGTCAGCCCGAAATCGCCGATCAGTGCGCGCCCGTCGCGATCGACGAGGACGTTGTCGGGCTTGACGTCGCCGTGGACGAGCCCGGCGGCATGCGCGGCACACAGCCCGCGGCCCGCCGCGATGCACAGCTCGAGCGCGGCGCGGCGATCGCGAGCAAGATGACGCCCGAGGTTCTCGCCGTCGACGAGCTCCATCGCGACGAATAGCTGATTGCCGACCGCGCCGGCGTCGTACACCGTGACGACGTTCGGATGGCGGAGCTTGGCCATCGCGCGCGCCTCGGCGCGGAGCCGCGCGCGCCAACCGCCGCTGCCCCTCGATCCGTTCGCCGGCGGATGTTGCGCGGCCGACGGATCGACCAGCTTGATCGCGACCTCGCGCTCGAGCTCCGGGTCGCGCGCGCGCAACACGACGCCCATGCCGCCGCGGCCGATCACGCGATGCACGATGTAACGGCCGATCGCGACCTCGGGCAGCTCCTCGCCCGGCAAGCTCGCCGCGATCGCGAGCGCGAGATCCACCGGCGGAGACGATCCGACCGCCTCGCTCACGAACGAGTGCACGACCGGGATCGCTGCGACCGCGGACAGCTGCGCGCGACATCCCGCACAGCTGTCGATGTGATGATCGATCCGCTTGATCGCGACCGGCTCGAGCGCGCCGTCGACGTACGCGGCGATCGTCTCGTCGCCGAGGCATTCCATCGGCGCGGACCCTAGCATGCAGCCTCGAAAGCCGACGTTACAACCGATGAAACGCGACGCCGACGGTCAGCGCGCTCCAGTTCGTGTAGCTCTCGAACGCGGCCGCATCTCTTGCCGTGCCATGGCGATAGTCTGCGTAGAGCGCGAGGGCGTTGCCGCCGAGCTCGAGCACATCGACGCCCGCGGTGATTCCCAGCATCACGAAATCTTTGGCCGTGGACGACTCGGTCGAGCTCAGCGGCATGCCTACCGCGTACCAGTAGTCTTTCTCCTCGACGTGCGAGAAATGCTCGCCGATCCATGGCGCAACCCACAGTCGGCGGTACTGATAGAGCCCGGTGAACCCGAGGTCGATCGGCGTGACGTAGTAGTCACCGGTCTCCCCGTCCCCGCCGCCGTCGGTTGCGTCGTAGCTGATGTGGAACGCGGTCCCGACCGAGGCGCGAATTCCGAGCGACAGGTGCGGGGTCGCGCGATAGCCGACCAGGCCATCGATGGTCATTCCCCACCCGGTGCTGCCGTTGCCGTCGTTCCCGGACGACGCTCCGATCCCGATCATGCCCGTGAGGTCACCCGGGGCGGCCGCGGCGATCCGCGCGACGCCGAGCACCGACAGGACGAGCACGGTGCGGACCGCGGTACACGACGTGCGCCGAGCCGACATCACGGCCGGTGCAACGCGACGCCGACGGTCAGCGCGCTCCAGTTGGTGTAGCCGGCCCCATCGCTCGGCGAGGCATTGGATTCGAGGCTATCGCGATAGTCGGCATAGACCGCGAGTGTGTTGCCGCCGAAACGGTACAGGTCGACGCCCACCGTAAGCCCGACCATCACGAAGTCGGTGTTCAAGCGCGTCTCGCTCCCTGCTTGCGACTCTCCCTGGATGTACCCGGAGTCGTTTTCCGCGACGAACGAGAAGTGCTCGCCGATCCACGGCGCAACCCAGATGCGGCGATACTGATACAGCGCGGTGATAGCGAGATCGATCGGCGTGATGTAGTAGTCGTAGATCGCCGTGTCGTAGTAGCCGCCGCCCAGTTGGACGTCGTTGATGTGGAACGGCGTACCGATCGAGCCGCGAATGCCGAGCGACAGGCGCGGCGCGACGCGAACGGCGAGCACGCCATCGAGAGTCACTCCGAATCCGGTATCGCCGTTCCCGTCATTCTCCGCCGACACACCGATCCCGACCATCGCGGCAAGTCCGCCCGGGCCCGCTGCGGCAAATCGCGATGCGCTCAGCAGAGCCACGACGAGCGCAGTGCGGACCATGCCGGTCGCTTTACACGATGCGTGCCGATCGCGATTTCGCGGACCTAGATTACGGCGCGCGGCAAAGTTGCGACACCGAAGTCGCGGCGATCGAGACTATTTCGGGCGCTCGTAGACCGAGACGATCGGAACGCCATCGAAGCGCAGTACGAACGCGGGCTGCACCGTGCCGTAGGACTTCCAGATCAGATAGTCGTGACGATTGAAATGTAACTCGTGGATGACAAGCGCGAGCTTGCTGCGCTCGATGCCCGCGACCTCGTTGCCGCTATCGGGATAGCCCGCCGGCAGTAGCCCGAGCTTCTTGTACCAACCCCAAGCCGGCGACGCGTCGTGCGAGTAGACCGGACCCGGCGGCTGCGTCGCGATGAACGGCAACACGCCGCGTGCGGCGACGCCCCAGAACTGACGATTCATCCCGAGGTCGGCTCCGCCCGGCACACCGCCGGCGGCGGCGTTGTACCAACTCAGCGCGTACGGCCGGCTCGCGAGCGTCTCGGTGCCCGCCGCGACGACGATCGCGATGCTGACGACCCCGAGCGCGGTGATCCGGGCGAGCGGCTCCGAGACGTGCCAGCGCGCGATCGCGAACTGGCTCGCGCGGCGCGCTGCCCATACCGCACCGACGCCAGCGGCGATACAGATCGTCGGCAACGCCGGCATCCAATGCTTCTCCGCGCCGAAGATCGGCGTCGAGCCGAGGAGGAACGGGCCGATCGACGCGGCCGCGGACAATCCGAGCAGCAGCGTCGGTAACCGATCGAGCGTCGCTCGGCGCCAGCCCGCTGCGATCCACACGCCGGCGCCCAGCGCGGCGGCGACGAGCGTGACGACCGGCACGGTGAACAACGTCGTGACGAGCGCGACGTGCCATGGGAACCGCGGCGCGTTCCAGTTCTCGCCGAGATACTCGTAGTTGTAGTGAACGTGCTTGAAGTGGAACGACAACCAGTCGGCGACATGGCCGATCGGATCGAGCCACAACCACGGCCACAATACGACCAGCACAAGCGGACCGAGCAGCACGAGCGACAGCACGACGCGCCCGCGATAGGCGAACAGTCCGAGCGGCGCCGCGAGCAACGGTCGCCAGCCGTAGTGGCGCACCGCGAGCACGGAGTAGTGCGCGCCGAGCGCGACCGGCAACAGCACGGCGTTGTGCTTGGTCGCGAGCGCGAGCCCGAACGCGACACCGACTTGCCACGGCCACTTGCGGCCAGCGGCGCCCCGGGCTCGTCCCGGGCCGGCAGCGTCGCCGGATGGCGATGCGGTACGATCGAGGCAGCGCCAGTACGCATAGATCGTGGCGAACCACATCGTCATGATCGGCGCGTCGAACGCGGCGAGCCCGGCGTGAAACAGCGCGCGCGGCAACAGCAGCAGGCAGAGCACCGCGAGCACGGCTTCAGCGAGCCCCCACAGCTCGAGCGTCATCGTGTAGACCATCACGACGAGCGCGGCGTGCGCGAGCGCGGTCGGGACGCGAAACGCGGTGAGCTCGTCGACGACTCCGAGCTTGTCGGCGAGCAACCAGTGCGAGAGCCCGTCCGCGGTTTTCATCAGCGGCGGGTGCTCCGAGTTCGACGCGCCGCCTGGCGCGCCGCCGAACGTCGACGTGATCGTCTTGCCATCGATGCCGACGCCGGACGTCGCGAGCCGGAGCCACCAGTCGGCGTAGTGCGCGCCGGCCGACATGTAGACCGTCTCGTCGCGCGCGATGCCGACCGAGCGTTGGTTGCACATCGTGCACGCGAACGCGATCGCGGCGAGCGCCCAGCCGAGCGCCCGCTGCTTGACTCTCAGCTTCATTGGCGCGCCTCGGCCGCGAAACAGATCTGGCGCTGCGCTGCATCCGCGCTCGCGATGAACGTGACGTCGGCCGAGCCCGGCTGGGTCTTGATCTCGAACCTGACCCAGCCGTCGTCGACGCCGGGATGCACGATCGCGACCTTGCGATGGGCGATGTCGACCTCGAGCGAGCCCGGCGCGCGAATGTCGCGGCGCGTGAACACGTCAGCGAGCCCGACGTAACCGACCAGCGAGCCGCCGAGCGGTAGCGACGGGAACGTCACGCGGATCGGATGACCCGGCGCGGGCGTTGCTTGAATGCAGCGATGCGGCGCAAACCCGACCTCGGCGAGCTCGAGCTTCGCGGGACCGCCGTCGGTCGACGCACCGGACAACAACGCCCGAATGTCGGCGAGCACCGTGACCGGCGTACGCTGGAATAGCTTGACGGTCACGCCTTCGGCATCGACCGTCGAGGTAGTGGGCAAACCAGCGGTGTCGGCGGCGTGCGCGCCGCGGATCGACAGCTCCCAGATCCGGCCGTAGCGCGCGGCATCCATCCGCGCCGCGTCATCGATCGTCATCAGGTCGCCGAGGTGGAGCCGGCCCACCGGGTCGATCCAATCGGGCGCGAACACGATCAGATCGCCCGGACGAAACTGCGCGCGCACGAGCTGCGACGCGCGATCCCACGCCTCGTCCGCGGGAACCGAGCTCGCATCGACGTGGGTCGCGCAGGTCTCCCACAGCGCGACCCCGACCACGAGCAGCGCGGGCAAGACGCCGAGCGTCGATCGGAGCCTCGACGGCCAGCGGACGCTGGACGGCAGCGCCGCCGAATGGCGGTGCGGTTCGATAGCCAACGCGGTCGAAACTACCATGCACCCCGGCGCCGTCATACTCTGCGGCCGTGCGGCTGTATGCGGCGCTATTCGCGATCGGGCTCGTCGTCTACGGCGCGCTGTCGTGGGGTCGGCTCGGCCAGACCTCGGTCGCGCCGCAGTACCTCTATCAGGCGGACGCGTGGCTGCACGGCAAGACGTCGATCGATCCGCCGTTGCGCGACGCTGACTGGGCGAAGGTCGAGACCGTCGTGCTCGACGACGGCAGTGAAGTCTCGGGCCGGCGGATGATCACGCGGCCGATGTTCCACACGCTCGGCGGTACCGAGATCCCGGTCAATCGCATCAAGCGCACGCTCGGCGCGGTCTGGTACGTGTCGTTTCCACCGCTGCCGTCGCTGCTCATGCTGCCGTCGGCGATCGTCGCGGGGCGGGCTGGCAACGATGTGATCCCGACGCTGCTCGTAGCGGCGGCGATCTTGCCGCTCGCGTTGTTGTTGTTGCGCCGGCTCGCCGACGCGAAGTTGTCGCAGCGCACGTTGCGCGAGGATCTCTGGCTCGTCGCGACGCTCGCGTTCGGCACCGTGCTGTTCTTCTGCGCCGTTCAGGGCAGCGTGTGGTTCACCGCGCAAGTCGTCGGGGTCGCGCTCGCGCTGGTCTACGCGTGGGCGTCGATCGAGGCGAAGCGGCCGATCGTCGCTGGCCTCGCGCTCGCTGCCGCCGCGCTGACTCGGCCGCCGATGGCGTTCATGCTCCCGCTGTTCGCGCTCGAGGCTTGGCGCGTCGCCGCCGGTGATCGTCGGGTGCTGCTGCGGACGCTCGCGCGGTTCGCAGCGCCGATCGCGGTGCTCGCGATCGCCGGGATGATCTACAACGCGGTGCGATTCGGCTCGCCGACCGAGTTCGGCCACACCTACCTCGACGTGATCCAGCAGCGCCTGATCGAGCGTCACGGCCTCGCGAGCTACCACTATCTCGCGCGCAACCTCGCCGCGGCGTTCACGCTGCTGCCCGAGCTCGTCGACCGCTCACCGTACATCCAGATCGGCGGCCATGGCCTCGCGATCTGGTTCACGACGCCGCTGCTGCTGTTCCTGTTGTGGCCGCGCGAGCGCCCGCCGATCCATCGCGCGCTGTGGATCACCGTCGCATGCGTCGCGTTGCCGTCGCTGTTCTACATGAACTCGGGCTGGGTCCAGTTCGGCTATCGGTTCAGCCTCGACTACCTCGTGTTCCTCATCATGTTGCTCGCGGTCGGCGGCCGGCCGCTCGGGCGAGTCGCACAGGTGCTGATCGCGATCGGCATCGCGATCAACTTGTTCGGCGCGGTCACGTTCGGCCGCTTCGACGGCCAGTTCTATCGCACCAGCGGCAACGCCTATGACGTCGTCGTGCCAAACTAGTCCGATGATCCGACTCGCCGTGATCCTCGTCGCGGCATGCGGATCCTCGACGGCCACGCCGCCGGCGACGCAAGCGCGCACGCCGTGGGAACGCCCGATCGACGCCGACAAAGCGGTCATCGCCGCGAAGGCGAGCAAGGCGCTCGCTTGCCTCGTTCGCCCGCGTCGGTCACCGATGTTGCCATCGTTCGACGTCGCGCCCGAGCTGATCGGCGCGATGATCGAGGCCGAGGCTGCCGGGAGCGCGCCAACCGACCGCATGGTCGCGCGAGCGGTGAACGCCCACGCGATCGAATCTGCACGGCGACTACTCGCGGCGGTGCGCGCCACCGGAGCGCACGTCGATGGTGGCATCGCGTCCGCGGTCGACCCGAGCGTGGCCGTGCCGTCGCGATCGATCACCGACATCGCGCTGCTCGTCCACGCCGGCCGTCGTGACGAGGCCGCGCGCGCCTACTCCGCATACACCGCGGAGATCCAGCCGACGAGCCTGCATCCACCGGCAACCGGGCTGAATGCGCTCGTTCTCGGCGCGCTCGGGCGAGTCGCTGACGCCCGCAAATACATCGCGAGCGAACCGCCGACGGATCGTGCGACGTCCGCCGAGCGCTTGATCGCCGGCGTGCTGCTCTCGGCGTCGCCGACGACCCAACTCGACGAGGCGATCGCCGAGCTGTTGCACGACTCGGTCGGCGATCCGCAGGCGGCGGTCGTCCCGCTCGCGTTGGCGATCAGCGCGATTCGCGGGCAGGGGCTCGGCAGCCGCGCCTATCCGCTGCGCCACTTCATGCTCAGCTACATCACGAGCTCGAGCGATCGCAGCATGCTCCCGATCATCGCCGGCGAGGTGTTCGCCGTGGGCGATCAGGCAGAGCAGCGCCAGGTCGACGCGCTGCTCCCGCAGAGCAGCGACTTCGCGCGCGCCTACATCGCATGGGTGCGAACGTACTACCGCGGCTCGTTCGCCGACGCGCTCGCGATCGCGCGCGCCGAGACCAACGACGAGCGCCTTACCGACGAGCTCTACGCGCTGTGGGCCCGCGCCGCTGTCGAAGGCTACGATCGGGCGGCGATGCACGCGATCGACGAGCTGGCGTGTTCGCCGCCTCGCTGACCGGTTCGTGGTAGATCACGCCCATGCCTACGCCGGCGATCATCGAACGCATGCGCGAGCTCCACACCGAGCTCGGCGAAACCCAGCCGACTCCGGCGACCGCCGAAGAGCTCGCGCGCATCAAGCAGCAGGTCGACACGGTGATGTTGCAGCCCGATCACGCGCCGCACTACAAGGGGCTCAGCGATCGCCTGCTGTTCGCCTACGTCGGGTTCCAGATCGATCATCCGAAGCTGGCCGGGTTGATGCAAGGCGTCGCGACGTCGCTAAGCAACGCCGGCATCTAGCTGCCTAGCCGGGTTACTCTCGGATCCGCGGCTGGACAGCCGCCCGAGGCCGCGTCGCGAGATGACCCAACCGCTTCGACAACCGACCGAGGTCCTCGCGCCGATCGCGCTAGAACGCGCGCGGATCCTGTCGCCGGTGATGCTGCTCGGGATGCTCATCTGGGCGGGGATCGTCGTCGGCATGGGCCATATGACGGCGGCGCTCGCCGGCGTCGACATCGTGCTTTGCGCCGGCGTGGCGGCGATCATTCTCGTGTCGAGCCGGCCGGCCGGGCGGCGCTGGGGGCACGCGCTGTGCGTGGCGCTGTGGTGGGCGCCGGTGGCCTACACGCTCTGCGCGGCGTACCAGTCCCCGCAACCATTGTGGGCGATGTTGCTGCCGCTCGAGATCATCGGCGCGGTGGTCTTGCTCGACACGCGCTCGGTCGTCGGCTCGCTGGTTGTCACGCTCGCGATCTGGATTCCGCTGACTCTGCGCGGCGGCGATGCGGCGACCTACATCATGATCGCGGTGACCGCTGCCGCATTCGCGATCACGATGCAGATCCTGATGCGTCGCGCGATCCTCCGAGAAGCGACGACCGCGGCGTCGCTCCAGTTTCAGCTCGAGGAGCGCATGCGACTCGAACAGCAACTCCTGCATTCGCAGCGCCTCGAGGCGGTCGGCACGCTCGCCGCCGGGCTCGCCCACGACATGAACAACGTGCTGGCTGCGATCACCAGCTTCGCGGGGGGCCTCGACGAGGAAGTCCGCTCGGACAAGGGACGTGCCGACCTCGATCAGATCGTCGCGCAGTCGTTGCGTGGTGCCGAGCTCACACGAGGCCTACTCGCATTCAGCCGGCGCGGGCAGTACCGCAAACAAACGATCAGAGTCGATGACATCGCGCGCGAAGTGTTGCCGATGCTCGAGCGAATGCTGCCGCGGTCGATCACGCTCCGCCACGAGCTCGACGGTGCCAAGGTGTGCATCGAAGGCGATCCGATCCAGCTCGGCCAAGCGCTGATCAACCTCGGGCTCAACGCGGCGGACGCGATGAACGGGCACGGGACGCTCGTGATCGCGACGACGATCGCCGAGCTCGATCGCGACGCTGCGGCCGCGCTCGCCTTGACCGCCGGTCGCTACGCGCTGTTGCGAGTTTCTGATTCCGGCCGCGGCATGGACGATGCGACCCGACACCGCGTATTCGAGCCGTTCTTCACGACCAAGCCTGCCGGCACGGGCACCGGACTCGGGCTCTCCGCCGCGTGGGGGATCGCGAAAGCGCATGACGGTACGATCGGCATCGAATCGACTAAAGGCGAAGGCTCGACGTTCTGCATCTACGTGCCGGCAACCGAAGCAACGGTTCCATCGCGATCGCTGCCCGTCATCGAGCGCTCGATCCAGATCGAAAGGGTCGGCACCGTCCTGGTCGCCGACGACGAGCCCGCGGTGCGCGCTGGCACGGCGCGCATCCTCGAGCGGATGGGGTTGTCCGCGCTCCATGCATGTAACGGTGAGGAGGCGCTCGCGCAGTACCACGACCATGCTGCGGCGATCGATCTCGTGATTCTGGACATGGGGATGCCGGTGATGGGCGGCGCCGAGTGCTTTCGCAAGCTCCGCGAGCGCAGCGCGGTGCCCGTGTTGGTCGCGACAGGTTACGCGATCGATGAAGAGGCTCAGGCGCTTGTCGCGGCCGGCGCCACTATTCTCGAGAAGCCGTTTCCGTCGTCCGACCTGCGTAGAGAAGTCGCGCGCTTGTTGCAGCACTGATCGAATGATGCGATCAGCGCGATCGACTCGATTCGCCTCGGACAGCGCCGCGATCAGCTTGCTCGTTCGAGTTCTGGTGTCGGAAAG
>CAZDGY010000044.1:0-10931 GCA_964504685.1 uncultured Kofleriaceae bacterium
GGCCGCCGGTCAGGCGGTTGACTTCCGACACCGATTCCGCGATCGACGTGATCGCGGTGACGTCGAGGACGAGCGTGTCGAGCTTGAGGCCGGTCTCCATCGCTTCCGTCTTGAGCTTCGCCAGCTCGACGACTTTGCGACCGCTCGCGATCACGTGGTGACCTTGGCGGGCGAGGTGAAGGGCAGTGCTACGGCCGATGCCCGCGGTGGCTCCAGTGATCAGGATGGTCTTGGTCTTCGAGGTCGTCATGGCGTGGCTCCTAGTGGTTGATGGAATGAACATTCATTCCGATAGAGAACTATGAAAAGACGAGGGATTCCTCGTCCATCGAGAAGAGTTAGCTGCGGATCGCTTCCCAGATGCACTGACCGGCGAGCTGCCAATCAGCTTGTGCGAGGGGCTGGTCGATCTCGACGCAGCTCCGAATCACTCCGACGAAGGCTCCCATCACGAGGCCCATGAGCAGGCGCGGCGCACCGCGCTTGAGCTCGCCCTTGGCTTGGGCAGCCATGACGACGCCGGTAAACAGATCCATCATCCGCTGCTCGACCGCGCGGCTCTCGGCATCGAGATAGCGCGCGTGGTGATGCAGCTCGAGAAACACGAAAGCGCTCGGGTTGCCGACCGCAAACGCGGCCATCCGATCCCACAGCATGCGAAACATCTCGCGGGCGGGCAGCGTCGGAGGAAAATCGTCGATGACGGCGTGCGCGAACCGAGTCTTCTGCTCGCGATACATCGCATTGACGAGCGCTTCTTTAGACTCGAAATACCGGTAGATCGTGCCGGCGCCCACGCCGGCCTTATCCGCGATTTCTGGGACCGCAGTGCCGTAGAACCCGCGATCGACAAACAGCTCGAGGGCCGCCGCCGTGATCGCTTCTCGCTTGTCGGTACCGCGGCTGATCGTGGTCTGGCTCGGCCGCGCCGGCGCGATCGGCAAGCTGGCCGGCGGCGCGCCGTACAGGCGGGCAGTGCCCTGATCCTGGCCGGTCGCTGCGGTCTTGCTGGCTTTCGTCGCCGTCGTCATCGCGAGAGAATGAATATTCATTCCGCAGCCAATGCGCAAGAGCTTTTTGCGACCTTTCTTGCCTTGATCGAAAAACTCAAACGATCTCATGCCGTTGGGATGACGACAAGATCAGCGCGCGCTGCGCCGCAGGGGGCTTGGGCGTCGTTCTTGGATGCGAGGCGAGCACGGCGATTCATCGAGATGACAACAGATCGGCGAGCAAGGCGATGTGATCGGAGACGTCGCCAGCTTCATCGGTCGCGAAGGCGGCGGTCGCGAACCCGCGAGTGTAGATGCCGTCGAGCTTCATGCTGAGGTAACGGCTCGTTGCGCCGCTCGCCGCGACCGGCGTCGCGAACCCGTGGCTGCGTGCAAGCGCTTCGAGTCGATCATCTTGAGTTCCGGTCGGCACAGGGATGACGTGGGCGATCCACGTGAACGGGCTCGTGTTGAAGTCACCGGCGATGATTGCGCGCGCCGGATGCTGCTCGGCGTGGCGCAGTACCGGCAACATCTGATTGCGGCGTTGCGCGACGGTCAGGCGATTCACGAGATGGACCGCGTACACCATGACCGGCGCCGTGCCGTCGCCGAGGTCGATCGCGGCCGCGAGCGCGACGGTCCGGCGCTCGTCGTTGAGGTGAACGTCGTAGTGTGGCAGCGCGATCACGTCGGTCGATCGGATCGGGTGGCGCGAGATGATCGCGACGCCATCGGTGCCATCGCGGTCGACGAACTCCGGCGCGAATGCTGCGTGATAACCGAGCTCGCGCGCGATGACGCATGCAGCGCTACATCCAGCGACGCCGTGCACTTCTTCGAGCACGAGCACATCCGCGCGCCGCAACATCGGGTTGCGCAGGATCTCGTCTGCGACGCGTTCTCCCAGATCGCCGTGAATGTTGAACGTGACCACCCGCAAGTGCGCGGTCGCCGCACGTGCAGTCGCGTCGTGGGCGACCGTCACCTCGACAGCCGTGTCCATGGGCGGTGCGTGCCCGGCGCAAGCCGCGAGCAGAAAAACGATCCCGATTCGCATCGCAATTAGACGCACGCCCTCGTCCCGGCGACGCAGGAACCTCTGTCAATTTTCGGAAAACGTCGTCCCAGATCGCGGCGCCAACCGAGGAGCTCCTGACAACCATGCCGGAGGACACCAGCCGTCGACCGCGCCCGATCGCACGGACCGGGCGGTGCGGAGGTAGGATCCCCTGTACGCTGACCTCCATGCGGTTCGTCGTGGTCGCGATGCTTACTGTCGGGATGGGCTGTTCGACCAGTGACGATTGCCAGAAGGCCGCCGCCAAGCTGCGGCCGCTAGTCGAGGACCGCGCTCGCGAAGAGGCTGCTATCGCGCCCGGTGCTCACCTGTCTGAGATCGAAAGAGATCATGAAGTGGAGAAGCTGGCCGAGAAGTGTCGAACCAAGCGGAAGCTGCATCCAGACGATCCGATGCTGACGATGTCGTGCCTACTGTCCGCAGACGATGATGCCTCGGTTCGAGCATGCGTTGCGTCGGCGAAGGAATAGTAGCTTCGCGAATCATTGCGGCGAGCAACGGACGCTGGAGCTAATCGCGGCGTCCGTCGCGAGCAGAGAGCGAGACTAAGAGTTGCGAGTGCATTCAGCGCCGATGGCGCTTCGCACTCCGCGAGCTCTGCGTCGTGGGAGATAGCTGCGGGCGTTGGTGAGCGCGCTGTTCACGCGCGACCTCGGCTTTTGACATCGCCCAGCTACAGATCGGGCATTCGGCTGGCAAGTGCCCGCGCGCCGGACAGTAGGTCCGCCCGAAGTAGATGATCTGTAGATGCAACGCGCTCCATCGTTCACGCGGAAACAGCGCTTTGAGATCGCGCTCGGTTTGCTCGACGTTGTGCGCCGCGGATAGTTGCCAACGGCGCGCGAGGCGATGGATGTGGGTGTCGACGGGGAACGCAGGCTCGCCGAAGGCTTGCGCCATCACGACGCTCGCTGTCTTGTGACCGACCCCCGCGAGGCGCTCGAGTGCTTCGAAGTCGCGCGGCACCTCGCCGCCGTGCTCCGCGACGAGAGCGCGAGCGAGCGCCGCGAGGTGCTTCGCCTTACTGCCGGCGAGTCCGCAGGTGCGGATGAACGGCAAGATCTGCGCGGAAGTCATTGCCGCCATCGCCTCGGCGGTCGGTGCGCGCGCGAACAACGCTGGCGTGACTTGGTTGACGCGTGCGTCGGTACACTGCGCCGACAGCACCACCGCAACGATCAGCTGGAACGGGTCGCCGTGATCGAGCGGGATCGCTGGCGTTGGGAACTTGTCATCGAGGATCGCCGCGATCTTTGCGGCTCGCTGTGCGCGATTCATGGCCTGCCGCTCATGTCATCGAGGATCGCGGCGATCTTTGCGGCTCGCTGTGCCCGATTCATGGCGCGCGATCCAAGTCGTCGCTTGTGGGCAGACGCGCGTTGTCGGCGGGCGAATGGGCGTTGTCACCCGGCGGATGCGCGGACCTGCTCGACGGTGGTGCAGTACCGGTGAGCCGTGCGTAGATCGAGCGCGCGTCGGCATCGTCGGGCTGGACCGCCAGGCCGATGCGGAGACGTCCGATCGCGTCTTGCTTGTGGCCGTGCATCGCCAGCCAGCGCGCTTCTTCGACGTAGGCGCGCGCGCGGTCCGGCTCGAGGTCTTCGGCGCGGCGGAGCTCCGCGAGACCGCGATCGCCTTCGCCGCGGGCGAGCAGCAGCTTGCCGAGCTGGTAGTGCCCAGTCGGCTCGTCGGGCGCGACCTCGATCAGATCGCGATACGCGTGCTCCGCGGTCATCGGATCACCGAGGCGTCGAGCCGAGCCACCCCAATTCTTGTAGTAGTCGGCAACGACGGTGGTCGTGCGATCGACCGTGATCCAGACGAGCACCGCGGCGATGGTCGCCGCTCCGATCACTGCGAGCGAGCCACGCCCGATGCGGTTCTGCATGATCGCGGCAGCGATCGGCACGATCGCGAGCACCGCCGCCGCAGCGACCGCGTGCTCGAACCGCGCAAGTCCCGCGAGCGCAGTTGCCGCGACCAGTCCGCCGCCGAGCAGCAGCCAGCGCACCGGCGCGCGATCGCAGCGCTCGGAGATCCGTGCGATCGCGCGACCGAATGCGCGACTTGGCGCGAGCTCGGCGAGCCACAGCCACACGCGGTCCGGCACGACGAGCGCGTACATCGCGATCATCAGCCACGCGAACAGCCCGATATCGAGGTTCGTGAACGCGATGCCGAGGTGAAACGCGATGCCGACCGGCGCCGCAAACCGCCACGTCTGCGGTCGCCACACGGTGGCGGCGAGCGCGAATTCGGCGAGCGGGATCAGCTTCGACGCGAGCGCTACCCCCACAGTCGCATCGATCAGCGTCCGCGTCGGTCCGAAGATCTGCGAGCCGAGCGTGCGGCCGTCGAGCCAGGCGGGTGTCAGCTTCGAGATCGCAGCCCACAGGTACATGATCGCGAGCTGGACGAGGATGAGCCGCAAGGCCCACGACCGCACGCGGGTCGCCGCGGTCGCAGCGTCCGGACGTTGCCATGGGACGCAACACGCTAGCGCGAGCACGAGCGCGACGAGATAATGGTGCTGATAGGCGTCGAGCTGACTGCCGAAGTACAGCCAGGCATAGCTTACGGTCGCGATCGGCAGCGCGAGCCGAACCGCGACACCGCACGCGACGAGCACGAACAGGTATGCGTTTGCGAGTTGCGCGACCTCGTACGCGCCGCGGCTCGCACCGAGCCAATCCAAGCCCGGAAGCTGCCCGACATTGAAATTGCCGGCGCCGTAGCGCGGCGCATGGCGGATCTGCAACAGCGCATCGAGTGCGAGCAAGCCGAACAACACGACTCGGGTCACCGCGAGCTTGGCCCACGACACTTCGAAGCCGAACCAGAACGTCGGCTCTGGCACCGGCGGCGCGGCGTACGGCGAGGCCGGCTTCGGCACGCTGACCGGCGGCGTCACGGGGCGGCGTTCGCGCTTGCTCATCACAACCTCGGCGACGCGCACAGATCGTGGCCGCCCCACGTCGTCGGGTCGCGGTCGATGTACGTGCACGACAGCCACACGTTGACTGCTTTGCCTGGATGTTCCCGGCACAACACCGCCCCCATCGCTTCGATGACGTCGAAGCGGCCGCGTTGCGCGGTCGTGACCCATGCTTCGTGAAACCGCGAATAGAGGTTGACCGGTCTGCCGTCGATCTCGAAGCGCGGGCTGCATTGCGCCATACGCATCGGCGAGAACATCCGCCACGCGAAGCGCTCGTCATGTGGATCGCGGCGCGCGACGTAGTAGAGCAGGGGCAGCGCTAGTTG
The DNA here is from genome assembly GCA_964504685.1 of uncultured Kofleriaceae bacterium. Classification (GTDB taxonomy): domain Bacteria; phylum Myxococcota_A; class Polyangia; order Haliangiales; family Haliangiaceae; genus JABFXX01. The sequence goes on from CAZDGY010000044.1 coordinate 5,338, forward strand.
CAGCGCGACGAACGCGAGGATGAACCGGCCACGCCACGACCGCGTCAACGCACGCAGATGATGATCAGCAGCGCTGAGCTGCGCGCGGATACGGCGAGACAACTTCACAACGGCAAAGCGGCTTGCGGCGCGGTCACCGTCGGACGCGGCGGCGGGAAGTACGTCAGCTCGTCGTCGACGCGAGCGCCGGTCATCAACGGCATGCGGTGGACGAGCTCGCCGGCTTCGAGAGACGCGACCGGTTGGCCGTCGAGATACAGCACGGCGTTGCCGACGATCGCGGCGACCCGCGGGCCCGGCGACAGCACGCCGACGAGGTTCAGCGGATCGGTCGCTGCGATTCGTACCGCTTCGCCGCCACCGCCGATCGCCGGGTTGCGAACCGCGCGTAATTCGTCGAGCGCTTCGGGCAGCGCGAACTGCTCGCCGACGAACCCGGTGACGAATCGGCCGCCACGGATCTCGCCGCGCGCTTCGAGGCGACGCAATGCGACGAGCAAGTCGCGCCACGGCGGCAAGCCAGATTCGCGCAGCAACAAGTCGCGGAACACGACACCGTAGCGCCGCAACAGCTGGCGCGCCGACGCTTCGACGTCGACTGCTTCGAGTGGCGCCGGTGCGAGCAACGACCACCGGCCCGATGCGGTCGGCAACGAGCGCAAGGCATGTCCGGGGCGCGCGCGATCGCGATGGCGCGCTCGCTTGATCGCGTCTTGCCATTTGCGGACGGTCGGTGGCGTGCTCGCGCGATCGAAGTGGCTCTTGACCTCGCCGCGGCGGCGATCGACGAGCACGCGCAAGCTCGCAAACCCGTCGGCGGTCGCGATGCCGGCGCCGACGAGCTCCCACAACGCATCCTCGACTTCGTCGGGCGGCGCGTCGATCGCGGTGACGAGATCGCCGAGGAATGACGCACCGGTCGACGCGAGATAGTCGCGGACACGAGCCGCGACTGGCCCGAGCGCCGGTGGCTCGGCGGCCAACGCGGCCGCGCGCAACCACGCCGAGTCGGCGCGCAGCATCAGCGTCAGCGGCGCCGAGCGCGATGGCGCACTGCGCGTCTTCGTCGGCGCGGGCACGGGTGCAACCGGCGGACTTGCCTCGACCCGAGCGACGGCGCGCTCCCACGCGGAGATCGGCGCGGGCAGCGTGTCTCGGCCATCAACACCGCCGAATGGCCGGTCAACATCGGAGCTTTCGTTCGAGTTCGCGGGCGCGACCGGTTTGCGAGGCGCGGGATCGAGCGCCGGATCATCGACGAGCTCCGGTTCGACATCGGCCGTCGCTTTGCGCGGGCTCAGCCGGCACCACGTCACGTGGCCGGCGAGGCACATCTGATCGAGCCAGATCGGATCGTAACCATGCAGGCGCGCCGGCAGGAGCTCGCGCTCCCAGGCGCCGGCCGCGGTCTCGAAACCTTGTAGTTGCTCGACGACGCGCGCGAGCCCATCCGCGCCGATCACCTGCGTGTGGCGAGCGACGCGTTGCCAGCGCAACAAGAACCGCATCAACGCCGCGGCGCTGACCGGCTCGATCTCGCGGCGCAACCGGGCGAGCGTCAGGCGATGGATGCGCGCGAGCACGCGGCGGTTGCACCACTCGACGTCGGCGAGCGCATCGTCGATGTCGGCGAGCGCCTGCTTCACGCTGCGCGGCGGGGCGGAGAACGCACCGCGCAAGATCGCGCCATCGGCTTCGAGCGCGAGCAACGCGGCGAGCACATCCGGCAAGGGCAGGCCGAGCTCGGCGGCGAGCGCCCGCGAACCGACGGGCCCGCGATGGTCGAGGTGCGAGCCGATCATCTTGACGATCGCGGGTTCGCGCTCGGGGCGGTCAGCCCACGTCGGCGTCGCGATCGCGGGCGTGCATTCCACCGCCTCGCCGAGCATCGCGCGCGCGGCACCGAGGCGCTCGGTCGCGACCCAGGCGGCACAATCGATCTCACCGCACCGCCCGTCGGCGGCGCTGCTCGCCCGGGGCAAGCCCTGGCGATCGACATCGCCATTCGTCCAGCGCAGTCGACAGGCGCGACCAGCGCGCGCGAGCGTCTCGTACCAATCGCGCGGAGCGAGCGCTTCGGCGGCGGGCTCGGGCACCAGCCATAGCGCGAGCAACGCATCGTGAAGCTCGTCGATATCGCGCACGGTCGGCGCGACCTCTTCCGAGGCCAGCGCGATCGCGGCGTCGTCGAGTTGGCCCGAGGCCTCGACTGCTTCCGGCGGCAAGCCACGGCGCAGTTGCACCGCGCGCGTGCGGCGCTCTTCGAGCGGAGCGTCGTCGAGAAACGCGTACGGGTTCGCGTTGATCAGCTCGTGCGACAGCGGGCTCGGCTCGACCGTGTCGCGCGTCATCACTTGGATCGCGCCGCTCTCCAGCTGCTCGAGCATGCCGCGCAGGCCGTCGATGTCCATCGCTTCGACGAGACAGTCGCGCACCGTCTCGAACACGAGCGGATGATCCGGCACCTCACGCGGTCCGACGATGTTCTCGCCACACGCGAGCGCTTGCGGGAACACGACGCTCAACGTGTCGGCCGCACGCATCTTGATCAGATGGGGCGGCACCTTCTTGCCGTTCTTGCGGCGCAGCACCGCGAGCGAGCGGGTCACGTTCCAGCGCCAGCGGATCTCGAACATCGGGCGATCGAGCAGCGCTTGCACGAGCGTTTCTCTCGCCTGCACCGACGGGACGTACGCGAACACGCTATCGAGCGCGAAGCTGTGCGGCTGGCCGAGCGAGATCACGATGCCGTCGTCGGTCGCCGACGCTTGCAGCTCGAAATCAAACGACACGCAGAATTTCTTGCGCAGCGCCAAGCCCCACGCGCGATTGATCCTGCCGCCGAGTGGCGAGTGCAACACGAGCTGCATGCCGCCGGCTTCGTCGAAGAACCGCTCCGCGATGATCAAGTCACCGCGCGGCAACGCTCCGAGCGCGGCGCGAGCTGCCGTCATGTAAGCGACCACTTGCTGAGCGGCGCGCAACGACATCGAGCATTCCGCCGCGACCCACGCGGAGATCAGCAGCGGGTCATTGCCCGCCGTGATGCGTTCGTCGAGCTGTTTGCGCAGCGCCGACACTTCGTCGGACAGCTCGCGCGTGCGCGCCGGCGCCTCGCCGAACCAGAACGGAATCGTCGGCGGTTGGCCCTTGGCATCTTCGACGAGCACGCGGCCCGCTTCGATCCGGCGAATCCGCCACGACGTGTTGCCGAGCTGGAAGATGTCGCCGGCCGAGCTCTCGATCGCGAAGTCCTCGTCGACCGTACCGACCTGCGTCTCTTCCGGCCACTGGATGACGTTGTAGTTGTTGTTGTCGGGAATCGCTCCGCCCGACGTGATCGCGGCGAGTCTTGCCCCGCGTCGCCCGCGCAGCACGCCCGCGATGCGATCGCGATGAACGTGCGCGCCGGTGCGCCCGCGCCGATCAGACACGCCCTCGGCGAGCATGACGAGCACCTGCTCGAGCTGCGCCTCCGGAATCTCGGCGTACGGCGTCGCGCGGCGGACGAGCGCGATCAGATCCGACTCGCTGATCTCTTCGGCGGCGCAGATCGCGACGATCTGCTGCGACAGGATATCGAGCGGTGCCTCGCGCAGCGCGATCCGATCGAGGTTGCCCAGGCGGATGCCGCGGACGAGCGCAGCGCACTCCATCAGCTGGTCGCGGGTGAGCGCGAACAGCCGCCCCTTGGGGGTTCCCCCGAGGTTGTGACCCGAGCGGCCGACGCGTTGCAGCAGCGTCGCGATCGAACGCGGCGAGCCGATCTGCACGACGAGATCGACGGTGCCGACGTCGATGCCGAGCTCGAGCGAAGCGGTCGCGACCGCGCACTTCACTTGGCCGTGCTTGAGCCGCTGCTCCGCCGCGAGTCGCAGCGTGCGCGACATCGAGCCGTGATGGGCGACGACATGCTCCTCGCCGAGCCGTTGTTCGAGCGCCGCCGCTACGCGCTCCACCAGCCGTCGAGTATTCACGAACACGATCGTCGAGCGGTGCGCAGTTACGAGCTCCGCGATCCGATCGTAGACCCGGCCGAACTGCTCGTTCGATGCGACCGCGCCGAGCTCGTCATCGGTGATCTCGATCGCGAGATCGAGCTCGCGGCGATGGCCGGAGTCGACGATGTGTGGCAACGGGCGCGCCATCCCGACGAGCAAGCGCGCGATCCGCTCGATCGGCCGCTGGGTCGCCGACAACCCGACGCGCACGGGGGCTCGCCCGGTCGTGGTCGTGACCAGCCGATCGAGCCGTTCGAGTGACAACGCGAGATGACAGCCGCGCTTGTCGCCGGCGACCGCGTGGATTTCGTCGATGATCACGGTGTCGACTTGCGCGAGCGCCGAGCGACCCTTCTCGCTCGTCAGCAAGATGTAGAGCGACTCCGGCGTCGTCACCAAGATGTGAGGCGGATGCTTCGCCATCTTCGCGCGCTCGCCGACCGGCGTGTCACCGGTGCGCACCGCGACGCGAATCGGCGGAAACCTCACGCCGTCCTTTGCGGCCCGCTCGGCGAGCTCGGCGAGCGGGGCTTCGAGGTTGCGATGGACGTCGTTCGACAGCGCCTTCAACGGCGACACGTAGAGGATCGCGGTGCGATCCGGCAGCGGCCCGGCGAGTCCGCGGCGGACGAGCTTGTCCATGCACGACAAGAACGCAGCGAGCGTCTTTCCCGAGCCGGTCGGTGCAGCGATCAGGACGTCTTCGCCGGCGGCGATCTTCGGCCAGCCCGCGCGTTGCGCCTCGGTCGGCGCGCCGAACCGGTCGCGAAACCAGCCAGCGACGAGCGGGTGAAACCCGTCGAGGACATCGAGCATGCGAACGCCGAGAGTACCTCACCGCGGGCAAACCGGCATGAGGAGATCGCTCCCGGCTAGGGCGCGGCGGTCGGCATCGCGATCGGCCGGACGTAATCACATAGGGTCGCCGAATCGAGCGCGGGACGGACCGACCGGTTCAGGTAAGCGAAGTCGTCGTCCGCGTGGGTATCGCCGAGTTGGCGGCGGATACAAGTGGCGCGGATCATCAGGTCCTTCGCGTGCTTGTCGGCCCCATACTTCTTGGCGAACGTCTCGTAGGCATCGGCCGCCCGATCGAACAGCGCGGCCGCTTCGCAGGCGCTACCGAGCTCGCGCCACGCGTCGCTCGCATTCGGGCCGTTCGGCGCGTACCTGAGGAACACGATCCAGTTCTGGATCGCAAGGCCGAGCGAGCCTGCCGTGCGGAAGCACTTCGCCGCGAGATCAGCCTGCTCGATGTCGTGCTCGGGACCCTTGTTGTACGTGTCGAGAAACGTGTTGCACTGCGAAACATCGGGCGCGACTTTCGGCAGCGCCGCTTGTCTCGCGGAGACGATCGATGTGACATCCGATTTGCTCAGCGTCTCCTTGTATGGAGCCGCGGCGACGGTTGCGGTGAGGGCTGCGACAAGAGCGAGGGAACGAAGCATCGAAATAACGTAGCGCACCGCTGTCGCTCGCGCCCACCGATATACTCGCGCCGCCATGCGTTATCCCGTCGCTGCGATCGTCATCGGACTCGCCTGGTTCGCGTGCGGCAAGCACGCCGCGCCTGAGCCCTGATCAGCCGGCCCA
>CAZDGY010000044.1:11031-15482 GCA_964504685.1 uncultured Kofleriaceae bacterium
CGCCTGGTTCGCGTGCGGCAAGCACGCCGCGCCTGAGCCCTGATCAGCCGGCCCACCCGACGTACTTCGCGATCGCGAAAGCCGGCAAGACCTCACACATGTTCGGCACGCGCCACTTCGGCATCGGCATCGATCGCATCCCGCCGCAGATCGTCACCGACATCAAAGCCGCGAAGGTGGCGTACTTCGAGACGCCGCCGGGCGACGACGGCTCGGTCAAGGATCCCGACGACGATCTGCCGGCGATGCTCGGCGCCCCGGCCTGGCTGCACCTGCGCGAGCTGATCGGCAGCGACAAGGCCGGCCAGCTCGAGCACATGCACCCGATGTTCGCTGCGGTGCTGTTGCCGGCGTTGTACGAAGACCTCACCGACGCACTCGACGACGAGCTCGCGAAGGCCGCGACGGACGCGAAGGTCGCTACGAAAGGGCTCGAGTCGGGGTTGTTTCAAGATCAGGTGCTGCACCAGACGTTCACCGCCGATGTCGCGCGCGCGATCATCATGGCGACGAAGACGCGCGACGAGATCAAGACCGCGACGATCAAAGAGCTCGGTGACTATTGCGCCGGCAATCCGGGCAACGGCGGGTTCGACGATCTGACTCGGCACTACTTCGCGGTCGGCGACAAGGGCCTCGCCGCCTTGTTGACGAAGCCGGCTACGAGGTCACGCGGGTGAGCTTCCCGCCATCGTCAGCGAAGTAGCGAGCGATCCTTCGTGTAGTGGTAGCGCAGCTGATCGTCGTCGTAGCGGTACGCACGGCCGACCGGGCACGCGTCGCGCACCGCGAGCCATGCGCGCCAATCGTTCCGACTCGCGAGCGCGCGAGCCAAGGCCTCGGTGCACGGTGCGCCACACTCGCACGCAGGCCGCGCCGGCTGATTCACCGGCGGTTCGCCGGCAACGAGGATGATCGCGCGCAACGCGAACCACGGGCCGAACGTCGGATGGATGAGCAGCCCGGTCGGCGCGAGCGAGCCCAAGCCGGCGGCGACGGCGATGCGTTGGAACGGCGCGAACGCACCGTCGTAGGTGCGGTGGCTGTACAGCGCGCGGCCGCCGTGCGCAGCGGCGATCGCGTCGATCGTCTGCTCGGTGTAGCGCTGGATCGGCACGGGCGACGCGAGCAACGCCGGATCGGCACGGCGTGCCGCGAGAAAGATCGGCCACAGCGCGCGCGTGTTGCCCACCAGCACGCCGACCGGTCGCGCGGGCTCGACGATCGCGACGTCGCTCGCAGGCGACAGCGCGCGAGAGACCGCTGCGGCATCGAACCGATGGACGATGTCGAAGCCGGCGGCGGTCAGAGCGGGCAGCACGCCGCGACTGTGCCATCATCGCGGGCGTGACGGCGCGATTGCATCACGAGACCGTGAGCCACGGCGCGGCGGCAGCGCCGGCACCGAGCCGTTGGCTGCTGCTCACCCATGGATTTCTCGGCTCGGGCGGCAACTGGCGCGGGATCGCGCGCAAGCTCGTCGACCGGCGGCCCGATTGGGGCGTCGTGCTCGTCGATCTCCGGCAACACGGCCGATCCGAGCCGGGCGATGGCGTGCCGACGCTCGATGCTTGCGCGCACGATCTGCTGACGCTGTGGAGCGAATTTGCGATCGCCGCGATCGCCGGGCACAGCTTCGGCGGCAAGGTCGTGCTCGCGACTCGCGCGCTCGCGCCGATGACGTTGCGCCAGACTTGGATGCTCGACGCGTCGCCGAGCTCGCATCCAGATCTGCGCCGCGATCCCGCGAACACGGTCGTGCGGGTGCTCGCCGAGCTCGAGCGGCTCCCGAAGACCTGGGCCAAGCGCGAAGACTTCGTTGCCGCGGTCGTCGCCGACGGTTTCGAGCAGACGTTCGCGCAGTGGCTCGCGATGAACATCGTGCCGCAGCCCACCGGCGGCTACGCGCTCCGGCTCGACCTCGCGGCCATGCGCGCGATGCTCGATGACTATTACGCGCGCGATCTGTGGAAACAGCTCGTCGCACCCGAGCCGGGCGATGTCGAGCTCGTGATCGCGACCCGCAAGTCGGCGGTCAGCGAGGACGATCAGCTCCAGCTCGAAGGCGCGCCGGCGCACGTCCACGTCCATCACGTCGCGTCGGGCCATTGGCTCAACCTCGACGCGCCGGAAGCGGTCCTCGGACTGTTTGCCGACCTACTTCCGCGCTAGGGGTGAGCGCGCTGCCACGCCTGAACCGCTGCGAGCTCCTTCGCCGGGTTGGAGCCCGCTGGCGCCTTCATCGCAGCGAGCGCATCGGCCGCCGAGACCGCGAGCGCTCGGGCCTCATCGCGATCGCCGTGCGAGTCCCAGATCGCGCGCGCGAGCGAGAGCCGGGTATCGGCGAGCGTCGTCGGGTCGCCGTCGTAACCGGCGAGCAGCTTGACCGAGCGGCGTAACGGTTCGACTGCCGCGGCCGGATCTCCAAGGTTCCGATTGGCGTCGCCGATGCCGGCGAGCGCGTGGGCGTTGCCGACGTATTCCGGTGGATCGATCTTGTCGCGGATCGCGAGCCCGATCTTGAACTCGGCGAGCGCCTCGCGGTGATGGCCGAGCGAGGCTTCGAAGTCGGCGAACGCCTCATGCGCAGCCGCGACCTCTTCGCTGTCGCTACCGACTGCGGCCTCGTCGACCTTGATCGCGCGCTGATAGCTCGCGCGAGCGTCGTCGGCGTGTCCCGAGCGCATCTCGGCGTCGCCGAGCGCAGCCAAGATTCCGCCGAGGAGTTGCTGGTTGCCGCCCGGACGATCGAAGATCTTGACGGCGCGGTCGAGTGCGACGACCGCCTCGGCCGGTCGCTCCAACATCGTCAGCGCCATTCCGCGGCCGCCGAGGACGCGTCCGAGCTCGAGATGTTCAGGGCCGAGTCGCGCTTCCGCGATCGCGATCGCGCGATCGAAGCTCGCGAGTGCGTCGGTCCATTTTCCTTGGTTGTACTGGATGCTTCCGATCCCGCTGAGCACGGTCGTGATCTCGGGATGATTCGGGCCAACTGCGGCTTCGAGGATGTCTTTCGCCCGGTTCGCGAGCTCGAGCGCCTTGTCATTGTCGCCGAGCGACATCATGGCGCGCGACAGGTTAGACAGCGCCTCACCGGCACCGCGGCTGTTCGCACCGCCCGCCCTGACCTTGAGATCGTATGCGGTTTGATAGGCCACGCGCGCGTCTTCGTATTTGTCCTGGTCCCACAAGATCCCGCCCCGGCCGCCGGTGATCCGCGACTCGATCTCGAGGTCTCCGCCGGCGCGCTTGAGCGCGGTGTCGGCGTGGAACGCCCATTCCAGGCCTTCGGCGTATCTGGTCTCCATCGTGCCGACGACGTAGACCAGCTCGGCCGCGATACGCGCAGCGGCGACGTCGTCATGGCCGACCTCGGCGTCGGCGTACGCCTCGCGCAGCGTCGCCTCTGCCTCTTTCTCGGCACCGGTCCCTTCCTCTGCCTCGCCTCGCGCGTACAGCGCCGCGGCCCGGGTCGGCGGATGGTCGAGCGTGCGCGCCGACTCGACGGCTTTACTCGCCGCGGCTCGCGCTTGCGGCCACATCGCAGCATCGCGCAGCGCGCGGGCGACCGCGATCTCTTGCGTCACAGCCGCGACCGCCGCCGCATCGCGACCCGTCGGCAGTGGCACCGGCGCGAGCAGAGCACGGACGTTCGCGCATTCGGCTAGGGACGGCAGCGCATCGATCGCGCCGGCGACGTGTTCGATCGAGTCGCGATCGACGTTCGCATACGCGGCGACGAGCGCGTCGCCCTCGGCCAGCGCCTGAGCTAGGCACGCCGAGCGCAGCGTGAAGATGTGATCCGACTGCTCGCCGCGCAGGTTGGTCGCCTCACATGCATCGGTCTGTGCGGCGATCCAGCGCTCGCCGAACTTCGTCATCCCGGCGTCGAACGCGCGCCACGTGGTCTCCGCGAAGGGCACGCCGGTCGCGGTGAATCGCGCGTGCAAAGCGTCGGCGCGTTGCGGATTCCAGATCGCGGCGAACGTCGCGGCGGCGTCGCGACACGGCAGCTGGTGCCACGCGATGGTGCGCGTCGCGAACGCAGTCGCGCCGACGACCGCGGTGATCGCGACCGCTCCGATCATGACCCGCGTGCGCGTTCGCATCCGCCGCGGCGACAGCGCCGCGAGCAGCGCGGTCATCGATGGAAATCGCTTCGCGGGATCGACATGCAGGCCGCGTTCGAGCGCCGCGGCCGCGAACGGCGGCATCTTGCGCTTGGCGGGCCCGGTGGCCGGCCCGTACGCCATCTCCTCCGGCAAGTTCACCGCGAATGGGCGCACGCCATGGAGCGCTTGATAGAGCGAAACGCAGAACGCGAACTGATCCGAGGCGGCATTCGCGCCACCGTCCTCGAGTTGCTCCGGCGCCATGTACGCGGGCGTGCCGACGAGATCGGTGCCCCCGTCGTGGCCCGCCGCGAGCACGAAGTCGACGACGCGGACGCG
>CAZDGY010000045.1:0-15462 GCA_964504685.1 uncultured Kofleriaceae bacterium
AGGATCGGCTGGGCGCAGTGATGCCCCGAGCGCGCCGCGATGCCCTCTTGATCGAGCGCCGCGCCGATATCTTCGGTGCGATAACCGTCGAGCACGAAGCTCAATACGCCGGCTTTATTCGGTGAGGTACCGATCATCGTCAAGCCCGGCACGGTCGCGAGTCGCTCGGTCGCGTACTCGAGCAGCTCGTGCTCGTAGCGATCGATGACGTCCATGCCGATCGCCGAGATGTAGTCGAGCGCGGTGCCGAGCCCGGCGGCATCCGCGATGCTGCCGGTGCCGGCTTCGAACCGGAACGGCGGCGGTTGATATACCGTCTTCTCGAACGTGACGTCGGCGATCATGTTGCCGCCGCCCTGCCACGGCGGCATCGCATCGAGGATCGCGCGCTTGCCGAACACCGCGCCGATGCCGGTCGGTGCGAACACCTTGTGGCCGGAGAACACGTAGAAGTCGCAGTCGAGATCTTGGACGTCGACCGCCATGTGCGAGACCGCTTGCGCGCCGTCGAGTGAGACCACCGCACCGTAGCGATGTGCGATCGCGATCATCTCTTTCGCCGGCGTGATCGTACCGAGCGCGTTCGAGACTTGCGGAAACGCGACGAGCTTGGTGTGGCGACCGAGCAAGCGCTCGTACGCCTCGAGGATCACGTCGCCGCGATCGTCGACCGGCGCGACCTTGAGCTTGGCGCCGGTCGCGGTGCACAGCTGTTGCCACGGCACGATGTTCGCGTGGTGCTCGAGATGCGTGATCACGATCTCGTCGCCGGCCTCGATGTTGCGCCGACCCCAGCTCTGCGCGACCAGGTTGATGCCCTCGGTCGCACCGCGTACGAAGATGATCTCCGATGACGATGACGCGTTGAGGAACTGCTGCGTCGTCTTGCGGCCTTGCTCGTACGCGTCGGTCGCGCGCGCGGCGAGCGTGTGCGCGGCGCGGTGGATGTTCGAGTTCTCGTGCGTGTAGAACTCACTGAGCCGCTCGATCACCGCGAGCGGTTTCTGCGTCGTCGCCGCGTTGTCGAGCCAGACCAGGCGCTTGCCGTGGACACGCTCTTCGAGGATCGGAAAATCGCGGCGCACCGCGTACGGATCGAACGCGCCGCGTTGCCGGACCGAGCGCGCGAGCGAATCGTCTTGCGCGGTCGAGTCGTGCGGCATCTCGAGATGGGTGAAGTCGAGCTCGGGCGGCGTTTGCACCGGCAGATAGTTCGGTGGCGCGTCGATCGCGATCGGCGCGCTCGATGCGAACCCGAGATCGGGAACGCCGCCGCCCGGCAGGCCGGGCGCCTGTAGCGCGTTCGGCATTGATCCCGACATCGGCGAGAGCGAGGTCGGTACGCCGCCGCCCGCGAACGCTTGCGACGCGAGCTGTTGCAGCGCGAGCGAGAGCCCGGCCGGATCTTCGAACGGTGCACCGGGCGGCACGATCGCCGAGGTCGCGAGCCCGGGGCTCGCACTCGACATCGCGTACGGTACCGGCATCGGTGCGAGTGCCGGCACGATCCCGCCGCCCACGTCGATCACCTGACCGAGCGGACCGCGCAGCTCGTGCGGAGGCTGATCACTTGTCATGGTACTGGTCGACCTCGACGCCCTCGAGCACGCCGATCGCGTCGTCGGTGAGCACCGCGGCCGAGCAGTACAGCGAGATCAAGTAGCCGGCCGCACCGCGCGAGTTGATCCCCATGAACCGGATCGACAAGCTCGGGCTGACCTCGCCCGGAATGCCGGGCTGGAACAGGCCGATCACGCCGCGCTTCTTCTCGCCGGTGCGCATCAGCAAGATGTCGGTCTTCTTGCCCGACACGTGGAGCTTGTCGCACGGTACGAGTGGCAGGCCGCGCCAGGTCAGCATCGGCGAGCCGAACAGCGTCACCGTCGGGGGTGGCACGCCGCGGCGCGTACACTCGCGACCGAACGCCGCGATCGCGCGCGGGTGCGCGAGGAAGAACGCCGGCTCTTTCCACACGCGCGCGATCAGCTCGTCGAGATCGTCCGGGGTCGGCGCTCCGCCGCGCGGCTTGACCTTCATCGAGTCGTGGATGCTGTTGAGCAGGCCGTAGGAGCCGTTGTTGACGAGCTCGTCTTCCTGCTTCTCTTTCATGCGCTCGACCGCGATCGCGAGTTGCTCTTTGACCTGATCCATCGGGCTGCGGAACAAGTCGGAGATTCGGGTGTGGACCTCGATCGAAGTCGTCACCGTCGTCAGCTGGTACTCGCGCGGCTTGTCGGCGTAGTCGATCACCGCGAGCGGCAGCTCGGCCTGATCGTCGGGCGTGCACTCGACCGCGAACTTCGTATCGAGCACGCGGTTGACGCGATAGACGCCGGCTTCGACCGGAGTCCACGGCAAGAGGCCGACGAGCCAGCGCGGCGTCGATCCGACCCACTGCGGCGGGGTCTTCGTGGTGTTCGCGAGCTGACGAGCGGCGCGCTCGCCGAGAGTGCGATGATCGGCTGACGATTCGGCCATGGTGTGGGCGTGAATAGCACGCGCGTGGATCGCGAGACGAGATCGCGCGATCACTAAGACACGCGTCCGTTCCTGCGGATGCGTTAACTCAACCCGAGGCGGTCCTTGAGCGCGCGCACCCGATCGCGAGCGACCGCGAGCTCGGTCGTCCCGTCACCAAGTCGGACGCGCGTGCCGTCGGCGCCGGCATGGACTTCGACGATCGCGGCGAGCCGGACGAGGGTCGCGCGATGAATCCGGAAGAACCCGAGCCGCGCGTAGCGGTCCTCGAGCTCCGAGATCGACGGGTCCACGACATAGCTGCGCTCGCCGACGACGGCATAGGTCAGCTTGTCCTCGGCGTAGAAGTGGGTGATCCGATCGAGCTCGACGAGGTGAATCTTCTCGCCGAGCCGCGACGCGATGCGATCGACGGTGCTCGCGGCCGCGATCCGCGCCATCGCTGCGACGAGCTGAGCATCGGCATCAGCCGAACCGCGCAGTCGATCGAGCTTGTCGAGCGCGCGCCCCAGCTCCTCGTCGCGCACCGGTTTCATCAAGTAGTCGATCGCGTTGACCTCGAACGCGCGCAAGGCATGCTCGTCGTGCGCGGTCGTGAACACGATCATCGCGGTCGCGGGCAAGCGGCGCGCGACCTCGAAGCCGTCGAGCCCGGGCATCGAGATGTCGAGGAACACCGCGTCGAGCTGGAGCGACGGAATGCGCGCGACCGCGTCGGCCGGATCGGTGGCGTGACCGGCGACCTCGACGCGACCGGTTGCTTCGAGCATGCGTTCGAGTCGCTTGATCGCGAGCGCCTCGTCGTCGACGACGAATACTCGGCGCTTCACACCGCCTCCGCCGGCAATTCGATCGTGACCGCGGCGCCGGTCGTCGCAGCAGCGGGCGCGACAAGCTTCGCGCGCACCCCGTACAGCGCATCGAGCCGGGCGCGCAACCCGTCGAGGCCATGCCCAGCGCGCCAGACGTCGCCGGAAAAGCCTGGGCCGTCATCGCGCACTTCGATCGACAGCCGATCGCCGGTGCGACGCGCGGACACGTGAATCGCCGCTCCGCTCGTCCGCGGCGACACCGCGTACTTCACGCTGTTCTCGACGAGGGTCTGCACCGCGAACGCCGGCACGCGCACGTTCGCGAGCTCGGCAGGTACGTCGACTTCGAACCGCAGGCGTTCGCCGAACCGCACGCGCTCGATCTCGAGATAGTCGCCGACGATGCGCAGCTCCTCGCCGAGCGCGACGCTGCCGTGGGCGTCGAGCGAGAACCGCAACAAGCCGGCGAGCCGCTCGAGCACGTTCTCGGCGCGCGCCGGGTCATCGGGGATCAGCGCGATCGCGCTGTTGAGTGCGTTGAACAAGAAATGCGGGCGCACGCGCGACTCGAGCGATGCCAGCCGCGCCTCGGTCGCGGTGGTCTCGGTGTCGGCGATGCGCTGATGCAACTGCGCGAACGACACCGCGCCCACGGTCACCGGGACCGCGATCGCGAGCGCGATCTTGAAGCCACCGACGTAGAAGTCCCAGAACGCTTCGCTCGGAACCCAGCCGATCGCGACGGTGGTCAGCCCGACGACGAGCGAGCCGACCGCGCTGAGCACGAGCAGCACGCCGGCGTAGCTGAACCAGCGCAGCAGCTCGGGCTTGCCCGCGAGATGCGGCTTGAGCCGGCGAAACACATACCTCGCTGGCAGGCCGATCGAGACCGAATACATCACCGAGATCGTCCACGACACCATCACCGACTTGAGTCCGAACCGCGACGCGAACGCGATCGCGAAGCCCGCGCCGATCACGGCCGCGAGCACGGCCGCGCGGAGTAACCCGCCGCGTCTCGTGTCCATCTCACACGAGCGTATCATCGCGCGTGGCAGTCGTTACACGTCGTCTTCTCGACCGCCGTGCCCGCGACCCGCGCCTTCGCGCTCGGCAGCAGTAGGCTGCCGGTCGCATCGTGCTCCATCCGCTCGTACGCGAGTCGCGCCTTGTCGGTCTCGCCGAGCGTCGCGTAGGCGTCGGTCAAGCCATAGAGCAGTTGCTCGCGCGCGTGGAGCGTGAGCTTCGCGAAGTACGCTTGCTGGACCGTTAGCGTCGTTTCGTAGTCGGTCACACCGCGCTTGAGCAGCCGCGACTTCTCCGGCTCCGGCACGAATTGCGCGGTGGCTAGCACTGCGGCGCCGCGCGGAATGCGCACGCCGACATCGTTCGGCGCGAGCTCGACCGCGTGATCCATTTCGGCCATGCCGGTCTGATACAGCGCGAGCCCCGCGGTGCGATCGCCGGCGCGGAACTTCTGCCCGGACTGCACGACGACCGCGGCGCCGTGCCACACCAAGGCTTCAGCGTTGCGCGGATTCACGGCGAGCGCCTCGTCACACGCCTTGATCGCGCGGGCGAGCGCCGGCGCGTCTCCGCGAGCGCCATCGAAGAAGTCTTGGCGAACCTGCTCGTCGAATCGAAGCGGCTTGGCAGGAGCCGCCGGATCGGCGTAGGCGGTGGAACAAGCGGTGAGCGCGGCGACGAGGAGGATTGCTTTCATGCCCGCGATGTAATGCCGCGCGGTTGTTCGGGGAATCGGCGCTCCGACGAACGGTCGTTGCGCGCCGATGAACGGCGGCTGCGGTCGGACGAACCGCTACGTCGCCGGCCAAACGGTCGTGACATCGAGCTTTGCGTGCCCGCCATCGAGCTGCTGCGTCTGCCCGCGGTGCATCACGAGCACAGACTTGTTGCGGACCTCGTTCGATCCCGACGCCGTGCGCCAATCGATCTCGACCCGGACCGCGTCCACACCTTCGAAGTAGCTGCAGGCTTTGACCTCGTCGTCGTTCGTCGAGCTCTTGCTCTGGATCGAGCCGCACGACCGGTCATTGAGGATGAGGCCCAGCTGACGCACGCCGGTGCCGTCCTTGATCAGGAAACGGAAGGTGACGTTCGAGATCGCGACGGTCGGCGCAGGTGGTGGCTGCGGCGGATCGGCGAGAGCGGGAGCGCACAGCAACGTGGAGACCAGCGCGGTAGCGAGCAATACTTTCATGCTCGCTCGCTAGAGCAAGCGATGGGCCGGTTCGTAACTGTGCGAGTCGGCGTGGCGCAGCCGGCGCGAATTGTCAGAACGTCACGCGTCGACGGTAAGGGCGGGCCCGGCCGTCAGCAGCGCCGAATGGCGGTGCGGTTCAATCGAGAGCTGCGTCGTTGACCGCGCGGCGCAGCGCGCGCATCGCGTCGGCGCTGCCGTCACCGCGCGTCGGATGGACGCGATTCGCGAGCAGCGCGCACCAGCGTCGCCGAGGCAGATCGAGCCACAGCGACGTGCCGGTGAAGCCGAGGTGACCGACCGCACCTTCGCGCGGCCAGCGATCGCCCGCTTGCGAGTTGCCGGGCGCGGGTGCCGGGGTGTCCCAGCCGAGTCGCCACGACCCGTTCGCGACCGGCGCGTCGGTGAAGAACTGCTCGACCACGTACGGCGCGAGCCGACCGCGCGCTTCGCCATTCGCGGTCGCGACGATCGCCTCGGCGAACGCGGCGACATCGGCGATCGACGCGAACAGGCCAGCGTGGCCGCAGACGCCACCGCCGTAATAAGCGTTCTCGTCGTGGACGCGCCCGCACACGAGCCCGCGATCATCGAGCTCGGTCGCGACCGCACCCGCGATCGTGCTCGTGCCGGCGAACTTCGCAGCGAGCCCGAGCGGCTCGGCGACGAGCTGCGCGAACGCGAGCTCGAGCGGGACGCCGGTGGCGCGCTCGAGCACCGCACCGAGCGTGATGTAGCCGAGGTCGCTATAGACCGCAGCGACGCCGGGCGGCTGACACGGCTCACGCATCGCACGCGCGACGAGCTCTGCGCGTGGGTCGGCCGGCGGGTTGGCGCGCAGCGCGCGATAGAGCTCGACGTGCGCGACATAGCCGGCGGCGTGACCGAGCAGGTCGCGGACCGATCCGGTCGACGCGGCATCCGGTAAGTAGCTGCGAATCGGCGCCTCGAGGTCCAGCTTGCGATCGCCGACCGCCACCATCGCGATCGCGGCGGTCGCGATCGGTTTGGTCAGCGATGCGATGTCGAACGGCGTGGTGTCGTCGATCGGCTCGCCGCGATCCGGCACGCGACGCGTGAACCCGTGCGCGAGCCGAACAACCTCGCGCCCGCCGTCGCCGACCGAGACCGCCACCGCCGAGCCGAGGCCGCGGGCGAGCGCGTCGTCGATGATCGCCGCGAGCGCTTCGCCCCTTCGGTCCACACGCCACATGCTACTCTGCGGGGCGCGTGACGCGATACGAGCTGCTGGATCGGATCGGCGTCGGAGGCATGGCCGAGATCTTCCGCGGCAAGGCGGTCGCGGCCGGCGGGTTCGAGAAGCCGGTCGCGATCAAGCGGATCCTGCCGCACCTGTCGCAAGATCCGCGGTTCGTCGAGCTGCTGATCGCCGAAGCGAAGGTGTTGTCGCTGCTCAAACATCGCAACGTCGTCCAGATCTTCGACGTCGGCCTCGGCGACGACGGCAAGTACTTCCTCGTGATGGAGTTCGTCGACGGCAAGGACCTCGGCGCGGTTCAGCGCGCCCTCGAATCGAAGCGCCAGCGCCTGCCGTTCGACCTCGTGCTCCACATCGGCGCCGAGATCTGCGAAGCGCTCGAGCACGCGCACGTCGCGCGCGCACCGGACGGTAAGCCGATGTCGCTCGTCCATCGCGACGTGTCGCCGTCGAACGTGCTGCTGTCGCGCGCCGGCGAGGTCAAGCTCACCGACTTCGGGATCGCGAAGCGCGCTGAAGAAGTCACCGGCCACGGCGCGGTGCGAGGCAAGTTCGCGTACATCTCACCGGAGCAAGCGAAGAACCAGCACCTCGATCCGCGCAGCGACGTGTTCTCTGTCGGGATCTTGCTGTGGGAGCTGATCTGCAATCGTCGACTGTTTTCCCAGCTCGACGACTTCAGCGCGTTGCGGGCAGTGCACGAGTCGAAGATTCCTCGGCTGATCGAGATCGACCCGAAGCTGCCGCCGGAGATCGACGCGCTCGTGATGGGTGCGCTCGCGCGAGACAAGAACAAGCGCATCGCGAGCGCCGGGCAACTTGGCCAGAAGTTGCGCTCGCTGCGCTACGGGCTCGACGTCACGGTCGGAGATCCGGCGACCGAGCTCGCCAAGATCATCGAGTCGGCCGAGCAGCTCGAACGCGAGAGCGGCAAGATCGCGGCGCCGCGCGTCGATCGCCGGTCCCGCAGCGTCGAAGCGCATAACGAGTCGACCGTGATCCGGATCCAAACCGCCGATGCGTTCGCGACCCGCGACGTCGACATCGGCATCGCGCGCGCCAGAGACGTCATCGATCGGTTCGAAGAGGCCGAGACCCGACTCGCACAACTGTCTACCGAGCAGCTGCGCGAGCTCAATTCGTTTCGTGACAGCGGCGAGATGACCGCGATGGCGCCGCGCCCCGGTCGCGCGCCGAGCGAGGACGCGACGAGTGCTCTCAACATCGGCGCGACGATGCGCGACGAGGGCCCGCTGCACGATAAGTTCGATGTCGAAGGCGAAGGACCGACTCGGATGGTCGCGCCGCCGGTTCGCCCTAACCGACAAGCGACGCAACCGCCGCCGGTGCCGACGCGATCGCAGCCGCAGAGTGCGCCGCCGCCGACGCGGTCGCAGCCGCAGAGTGCGCCGCCGCCGACGCGATCGCAGCCGGCGAGCGTGCCACCCCCGAGTCCATCGCCGGAGGCGGTCGCGCTCGCGCATGCCCACGCGATCCACGCGATGCCCGAGCCCGAATTTCCACCGCCGGCGCCACTCGCCCCGCCGCCGATGAACAATCCGGTGTGGAACCAGCCGATCGTCGCGCAGCGCCTGCGCGAGGCAGAGCCGACCGCGCCAGACAACTTCGATCGTCCGAAGGCCAGCCGGGTCAGCGAACCGCAGGTCGCGGGCTTTCAAGGCGGCCGCCCGCGATCCGCGCTGCGCCCGTGGATGCTGATCGTCGGCGCGCTCGTGGTCGCTGCGCTCGCGTTTATCGTGACGCGCGCCGTGCTGCACTAAGTCGCCGAGCCCACCCCGTTCCGGTCGCACGACGAACGCGATCCGATCGGGTCGGCACGACGCGAAGGCGCGCAAATCTTGCGACAACGAGCCCAATCCCGCACTAGATGCGCGCTCGAGTCCTCGCGAGCAGGCCCGGCCCGGCATGTCGCGTGCTTTCTACGATCGAGCCATGATCGTTGCGAGTCACGCATCGACCGAGCCGCCCAGCGGCGAGCGCGCGCCGCTCGGACTGAGCGCAAGCGACGCCGCCTCACGACTGGCGAGCTTCGGGCCGAACCGCCTTGTCCAAGTGCCGCGCTGGCAACGCGCGAAGCGGGTCGTGGCGCTGGTCGCCGATCCGATGGCGGTCATGTTGATCGTCGCCGGCTTCGTCGACTGGTTCCTCGGTCAACGGGTCGACGCCGTGATCCTCGGGGTCGCCCTCGTCCCGGTCCTCGGAGTCGACGTACTGCTCGAGGCGCGATCGGAGCGTGCGCTTGCGAAGCTGCGCGACGCCGTCGCACCCACGGCCCGGGTGATTCGCGACGGCCGCGAGCAAGCCGTCGCGACCGAGACCTTGGTGCCCGGTGACGTCCTCGCCGTTCGCGAAGGCGACCTCGTGTTCGCCGATGCGCGCATCCTCGACGACGGCGTGACGGTCGACGAGTCGCACCTCACGGGCGAATCGGAGCCGCAGGCGCGGCGCGGCAGCGAGGCGATCTACGCAGGGTCGCGCGTGCTTGCCGGTCGAGCGCATGCCGAAGTGACTACCACCGGGGCGACGACCAGCTATGGCAGGGTGGCATCGCTGGTGGCGACGGCCGAGGCCGGCCAGACGCCGTTGCAGCACCGCATCTCGCGCATGGTCGGGCGGCTGTACGCCGCGGCGCTCGTGGTCTCCGTGGTCGAGCTCGTCGCGAATCTCGCGCTGGGCGTGCCGGTGAGCGTCGCGGTGATCGCGGCCGTCACGCTCGCGATGGCCGCCGCGCCCGAAGAATTCCCGCTGGTGTTCACGGTGTTCCTGTCGCTCGGCGCCGCGCGGCTCGCGCGTCGTGGCTTGCTCGTCCGCCGACTCGCTAGCGTCGAAGCGCTCGGATCCACCACCGTGATCTGCGTCGACAAGACCGGGACGCTGACGCACGGCCGGTTCGAGCTCGACGATCACGTCGCGCTCGGCGACGATCAAGCGCTGCTCGAAGCGGCGGCGCTCGCGTGCGAGCCCGCCCCAGACGACGCGATGGACCTCGCGATCGCGCGCTATTGCGACGCCCACGGCCTCGCATTCGCGGAGCTGCACCGCGGCGGAATCCTCGTTGGCGATCATCCGTTCGAAGCGACCGGCCGACACATGACCCACGTCTGGCAGCGCGGCGAGCGCTGGACGGTCGCGCTCAAAGGAGCAGTCGAAGGTGTGCTCGAGCATTGCGCGATCAGCGACGGCGAACGCGCGCGTGCGATCGCCGCGATGACCGACCTGGCGGCGCGTGGGATGCGGGTGCTCGGAGTGGCCCGTCGCGACGGGATCGGTCAGGCGCCGGCTGACCGCGCCCACGCCGAGCGCGATGCGGTCTTCGTCGGGTTGCTCGGATTTCGCGATCCGGTGCGCGGCGAAGCACGAGACGCTGTGACCGCCTGTCGGCAGGCGGGGATCGCGATCAAGATGGTCACCGGTGATCACGCGGTCACCGCGCGTGCGGTGGCCGATGCGGTCGGGCTTGCGGTGCGCGACGATCAGGTCGTGACCGGGCCCGAGCTCGAGGCGCTCGGCCCCGACGCGCGCGTGACGCGAATCCGTGCGGCGATCGTACTCGCGCGGATCCGGCCGGAGCAGAAGTACCAGATCGTGGATAGCCTGGTCGCCGCAGGTGAGGTCGTGGCAATGGCCGGCGACGGGATCAATGACGCGCCGGCTCTCCGGCGTGCTTCGATCGGAGTGAGCATGGGCGAGCGCGCGACCGAGGTCGCACGCGCTGCGGCAGGAATCGTGCTGCTGCGCGACGATCTCGGTGCGATCGTGGACAGCGTGCGCGAGGGGCGCCACATCTACGCGAACCTCCAGCGCGCGTTCCTGTTCCTCGTCGCGTTCCACATCCCGATCGTCGGGCTCGCACTCACCGCGCCGCTCGTCGGAGTGCCGATCCTGCTCCCGATCCACCTCGTCTGGCTCGAGCTCGTCATCCACCCGATCTCGGCGCTCGTATTCGAGGCCGAGCCCGCGCCTCACGATCTGATGAGCAAGCCGCCCCGGCCTCAGGGCGAAGCGATGCTGCCGCGGCGCCTCCTCGTCCGGTCGATCATCACCGGGCTCGCAATCATGCTCGGTGCGATCGCGATCTTCATCCTGCGCCGCGATCGCGGTGACGATTCGAGTCGGACCGCGGCCTTCGCAGCAGTCATCGCCGGCGGCTTGGTCCTGGCATGGGTCGAGCGCGGGTTGGACGTGCCGTGGTGGAGAGCCGGACTTCCGCGCACCGTACGCTTCTGGGTCGTCGCGATCGCGATCGCCGCGAGCCTGCCTCTCGCCCTGATCGTACCGGGACTTCGCGGCGTGCTACACGTCGCACCCATCGGCGGCCTCGACGTGGTGCTTGCGCTCGGCGTGGCGTTGGTTGCGGTGGCGTGGCGCGTTCGTGGCGCGGCACGCGCCTAGCGAGCATACCGAGATCGGCTCGCTCGCCCATGCGTTGAAGCCCTATGGCAACGATCCAGGGCAGTTGCGAGATCCCGCACAAAGCTGGTCACGAACCGACGGCTGCTCCGCACATGGGAGGCGAGATGCAGGGCCAAGCCGCGGTGATGACGATGTCCGAAGCGGTGACCATCGATCCGATCGCCGCGCTGATCACCGCCGGCCAGCATCGCGAAGCGGTCGCCGAGTGCGCGCGCAGCCATCGCATCGTGCTCGGCCGGCTGTGCATCGCCCTGCTCGGCTCTCAGGCCGACGCCGACGAAGCGGTGCAAGAGACGTTGCTACGTGCGCATCGCGCGATGGCGACGTATCGCGGCGAAGGCTCGATCAAGGCATGGTTGTGCGGCATCGCGCGCCACGTCTGCGCTCACGCGCTCGAGACCCGACGCAAGGGCCGCGAGCTGCTCGAGATCGTGCCCGATGCGCCGGAAGCGAGCGATGCGCGCGATGCGTTCGAGAAGCGCCGGAGCGCGCGCGTGATTCGCGACGCGATGACGAAGTTGAAACCGAGCGAGCGCGAAGCGCTCGTGTTGCGCTACGTCGCCGACCTGAGCCACCGCGAGATCGCGGAGGTCATCGGGCTCGACGAACCCACTGCGCGAAAGCGGACGAGCCGTGCGCTCGCTCGGCTGCGCGGCGTGATGCCGCCAGACGCGATCGATTGAGGAGAACGAATATGTCGACGCAATGTGACCGAGTGACCGATGACCTCTCTGCCCTCGTCGATGGCGACCGCGACGCGATCGCGCGCCACGCCGACCACCTCGCGAGCTGCGATCACTGCCGCGACGCCCGTCACGAGGCGACGCTGCTCGCCGAGCGAGTCACCGCGTCCGGCGCCGACTACGTCGCGACCGGCGACCTCGTCGGCCAACTGATGCAGCAAATCCCCGTCGCCGAGCCCGTGCCCGCGCCCGCAATCCCCGCGAGCAAACCCGCTCACGCCGCTCGTCGTGCTCGCCCGATCGCATGGGCCGCGTTCGGCGCCGCGCTCGCCGCATCGGCCGCCGGTATCTACGTCAAGCTCGATCACCGGCACGGCGAGCGCACCGCTGCAACCGGCGCGCAAGCGTTGCCCGAAGGCGCGATCGGCTCGCTGACCACGATCACCCGCGCTGCCGCCGATCGCGACGCCGGCGTTTCGATCAAGGTCGGCTCCGGCGACTGGCGGCCGCTGCACGCTCGCGATCCGCTCGCCGCCGGCGCGACGGTGCGCACCGACGAACGGACGCGTGCGACGTTCGATCTCGCCGACGGCACCCACCTCGTGCTCGATCACCAGACCGAGCTCGCGTTCGATGCGAGCGAGCCGCGCCACATGCGCGTCGCCGCCGGCCGGTTGCTCGCCGACGTCACGCACATCGACGGACATCCCGCGCAGGTCGCGACGCCGATCGGCCAGATCGATGTCGTCGGCACGCGGTTCGTCGTGACCGCTGCAGCAAACCTCACCGCCGTGCAGGTCGTGCGCGGCCAAGTCGTGCTGCGCGACACCGCCGGCGATCACACAGACGT
This sequence comes from uncultured Kofleriaceae bacterium, assembly GCA_964504685.1. GTDB lineage: Bacteria > Myxococcota_A > Polyangia > Haliangiales > Haliangiaceae > JABFXX01. Next base: position 12,698 of record CAZDGY010000045.1, read on the forward strand.
CCGCGCGGGCGAAGAGGGCTCGATCGATGGCGGTGCGATCAGCGTCGCGCCGGTGCCGTCGCTCGCACGCGATGTCGAATGGGCGGAGCAGCCGCAACCGAAGTCCGATGACGTCACCGCGGGCGTTGGCTCGCTGCGTGCGTACAAGCCGGGCGAGACCCGCGACCGCGACTGGAACCTCGCGCTCGCGAACCACGACGTCAAGGTCCGCATCGTCGGGCCGATCGCTCGCACCGAGATCACCGAAACGTTCCGCAACGACTCGGCGACCGAGCTCGAAGGCGTCTATCAGTTCCCGCTGCCCGCCGACGCTCAGATCGACGGGCTCGCGCTCGATCAAAAAGACGCACCGGACGGCTTCGCCGACGGCGCGTTCGTCGATAAGGAGCGCGGCGCGAAGATCTGGAAAGGCGTGATCCAGAAAGCCGCGCCACAACAGATCGCGGCGAACAACTCCGAGATCATCTGGGTGCCCGGCTCGTGGCGCGACCCGGCGTTGCTCGACTGGAAGCGCGGCGGCCGATTCGAGCTCCGCGTGTTCCCGATCCCGCCGCACGGCCAGCGCACGATCAAGCTCGCTTACACCGAGGTCGTTGCGCCACACGGCAATTGGCGCCAGTACGTCTATCCGCTGCCGCACTCGAGCGATGGCTCGACCGTCGCCGACAGATTCTCGGTCGACGTCGAAGTGCGCGGCGCTGCGCCCGGCCTCGTCCGTGCGGCGGGCTACGACCTCAAGGCCGATCCGGCGCGCCAAGCGGTCGGCGGTTTGGTGTTCGACCAAGGCGGCTTCGTGCCGCGCGGCGACCTCGTGATCGCGTATCGCCCGGCTGATGCCGGCGCCGAGCTGCGTGCCTGGACGTTCGCCGGTGGCGCTGCGGTCGCGCCCGACGACAAGCTCGCCGACAAGCACGGCGTCGGGATCGATCCGCTCGTCGTCGCCGCGCAACGCGCCGAAGCCGCTGACACGCGGGCGACCGCGGTGCTCGCGATCGCGCCGAAGCTGCCGCACTGGCAGGAGGCCAAGCCGCGCGACTACCTGATCGTGCTCGACGCGAGCCAGTCGATGACCGGAGAGCGGTGGACCCGCGCGAAACAACTCGCGAGCGCGATCGTCACCGACATGGATCGCCGCGATCGGTTCTCGCTGATGACGTGCGATAGCGACTGCCGCAAGTTTGGCGACGTGCGCTCGCCGTCGCCGACGTCGGAGCATGACGCGCAAGCGTGGCTCGACGCGCAGACCGCCGGCGGCGCGACCGATGTCGTCGAATCGATCCGGACCGCTCAAGCCGCGCTCGGCGATACCGACCGCGAGCGCTGGGTGCTCTACATCGGCGACGGCTTCGCATCGACCGGGTTTCGCCGGCCGGCGGACGTCGCTCATGCGATCGGCGGCGCGGTCAACGTGTCGACGATCGGTATCGGCGGCGATGCCGATGCGCTGTTGCTCCAGGCCGCAGCTCGCGGCGGCGGCGGGAGCTATCTCGCGTGGACTCCTGGTGAACGCGTCGGTACCGCGGCGATCGCGGCGCTCGACTCGACGTATGGCGCCGCGCTCAAGAACGCGACGGTCGAGCTGCCCGCCGGGCTCGCCGATGTCGCGCCGTCGACGCTGCCGACCGTGCGCGCTGGCGACGAAGTGTTGCTCGCCGCGCGGACCGAAGGATCGGTGCAAGGCGACGTGATCGTGCGTGGCACGGTCGCCGGCCAACCGTTCGAGCAACGCTATCCACTCAAGCTCGACGTCTCGACGAAGAGCGGCAATGGCTTCGTGCCGCGACTGTGGGCCTCGCTCGCGATCGATCAGCTCGAAGCTGCGGGCGCCGGTGCCGATCGTTCGAAGATCGTCGCGCTGTCGCAAGCGTATGGCGTGATGTCGCGCGAGACCTCGTTGCTCGTGCTCGAATCGCCGGCGATGTTCGATGCGTTCGGCGTCGACCGCCACGTGCCGACCGCGAAGTGGACCGGCGAAGAGGACCTCGACGAAGTCGCGAGCTCGAGTCCGCACGCGGACCCGACCCGATCGCAGATGATCGGCGGCGCTGGTGGCACGGCCGCGCGCGACAAGAAATCGGACCAGTCTGATCCCGATGACGATTCGATCGCGACCAAGACGCCGGCCGTCGTCGCGACGGCTACCCCAATGGCGCCGCCGGCGGCGAAACCGGTTGCCGTCGTGCCCGCCAAGGATCGGGCGAGCCCAGAGCCTCAACTCGAGCGTCGGCGCGTCGCCGACAACTTCGGCCACGGCCGAGGCGGATTCGGCGAGGACATGGTCGCGCTGCGCCGGACCTGGATCCGCGTGCCGGCGATCTCGGCATACGGTTCGGTGTCGCCGAGCATCGCCCAAGCGATGGGCGACGCGGAACGTGCGCTGCAGCAGAACCCCGACAGCCGCGAGAAACATCGCGCGTTGGTCCAGACGCTGGCGTTCGCCGGCGAGCTCGACCGCGCAAAAGAGGTCACCGCGAAGTGGATCGACCGCGACCAACTCGATCCGCAGGCGCTCGGTTATCAAGCCGACCTGCTCGGCCGCTCCGGCGACCGCGACCAGGCGTTGCGCACGCTCGCCGGGCTCGTCGACCTCGATGCCGATCGCCCCGCTCTGCACGAGCGGATGGTCCGCGCGTACGAACAGATCGGCAAGCTGTCGCAAGCGTGCAGCCATCGCATCGCGCTCGCCGCGATCTCGGCGAAAGACGCGAAACTCGCTTCGAATGCCCTGCGTTGCCTACGCGACCTCGGTCGCCACGACGATGCCG
>CAZDGY010000046.1:0-15319 GCA_964504685.1 uncultured Kofleriaceae bacterium
GCCCCTGCAGCTCGTAGCCTGCCGGCTTGCCGGTGGCGACGACGAGATCGAACGCGGCGCGCACGGTGCGCAGCTGATCCGACGGCATCTGGTCGAAGAAGCTCGTGCCGACCGCCTGGTCCGGCGGCACGCCTCGCACCGCGCGATTCGCGAACCGGATCGTGCCGTTGAGATCGATGTCCAGGATCAAGTCCGGGGCGCTGTCGACCACGGCTTCGAGCAACGCAGCCTGTTGCGCCGCGCGCCGTTCCGCCGCCGCGCGATCGGCGTAAGCCTTGGCGAGCGTGAGTACCTGGCTGATCTGCGTACCGACACCGATCGCAAATGCGCGCCAATCATCCTGATCGACATCGCGACCACGCGCGACCATGAGCAGCGCGCCGAGCTGCGTTCCGCTCGACACCAACGGCATCACGAGCAACGAGCTCGCGCCGCACTTGTGCATCAAGTCGTCCGCGACGTCGCGGTCGACTTCGTCCGACGGAAGATACAGCTGCTTGCCGCTCGCGATCACCGATCGCAGCAGTGCCTCGCGGCCGAAGAACGTCTCGAGGTCATCGTCGTCCCACGCCGCGTCGCTGCCGACCTCGCGGACTCGCAGCTTGCCGCCTTCGTCGAGCAGGTACAACGCGCCGACCGCGACACCGCCCGCGTCGAAGCAACTCGCGAGCGATTCGTCGAGCGCGACGTCGACATCGCGATGCTTGAGCACCGCGTCGGCGATGCCGGTGAGCACCGTCAGCTCGGACGCGAGCGCCGAGCAGCGTTTCGCGAGGCCGGTATTGAGCATCACTTGGCGCTCGAGCTGGCGGAACACTCGACGGTTGCGCTCGCGCTCGAGATCGGGCAACGCCTCGGGCTGGATTTCGGGCGGCGCGTCGGCAGCGGCGAGCGTCGCGCGCAGCGTGTCGATCACCTCGGATAGCTCGGGCGTGCGCAGCACGAGGTCGTTCGCGCCCGAGCGGCGAGCGAGCTCGCGATCCGATTTCTCGACGTAACTCGAGGTGACGAGCACGAGCGGCAAGCTGCGCAACGCGGGGTCTTGCCGCAGCGCCATCGCAAGGCCAAAGCCGTCGAGCTCCGGCATCATCACGTCGGACACGACGGCGTCGGGACGCTGTCGGCGAATCGCTTCGAGCGCCGCGGCACCATCGGGGGCGATCTCGACCGAGAACCCGATCCGACCGAGCCGAAACGCCGCGAGCTTGAGCTGCATCGGGTCGTCGTCCGCGATCACGAGTCGCCGACCGACGCCGAACCGCGCGCCATTCGGAATCATCGACGGCAGGTACGCCTCGATCAACGGCACGAGCCGCGACGGCGCGATCGGTTTGGGAATGATGTCGTCGAACCCGACGGTCGACACCCGTGCTTCGTCGAGCTTCGACACGAACCCCGAGAACGCCAGGATCGAGATCTCCGACGTCGCGAGGTCGCTAAGCTGGCCGACGAGCTCGAACCCGTCGACATCGGGCAGCATCAGGTCTTGCAGCACGACTCGCGGCTGCTCGCGCATGAGCTCGCGCGCACTCCGACCGTCGACCGCCTCGATCACCTCGTGGCCATTCCGCTGCAGCGCAGAGCGGACCATCCGGCGCGTCGCGGTGTTGTCATCGACAACCATGATCTTGTGACTCACGCGCCTTCGCCCTTACCCGCGTACTTCGCGATCAACCCTGGTAACGCGCGTGTATCGATCGGCTTGGTGACGTAGTCGTCGCAACCGGCGGCGATCGCGCGCTCGCGGTCGCCCTTCATGGCATAGGCGGTAACCGCGATGATCGAGATCGCCGCCGTCTCGGGCACGGCTTTCAGCAGGCGCGTCAGCGCGAGGCCATCGATCCCAGGCAACTGCAGGTCCATCAAGATCACTCGCGGAGGATGTTCGCGCACTTCGACGAGCGCCGCCGATGCATCCGGGGCAGTTCGCACTTCGTAACCTGCCGCTTGGACGAGGTAGGACACCAGCTTGAGGTTTAGCGCGTTGTCATCGACGATAAGGACGCGCGGCTTCACGCTCGACCTCCGATCAGGGCTTGCAGCTGCTCGACGACATTGGAGGCGGTCGCCTGCCCTTTGACGACGATAGCCTGCGCGCTTTGGGCGAGGCGCGCACACTCCGCGGCGTCGAGCTCTTTGACGGTCCAGATCAGCACGGGCGTGCGCGCATGTTGCGGCAGGCGGCGGAACCGGTCGAGAAACTCGATGCCATCCATCTCGGGCATCACTAGGTCGAGCACAACGGCGGCAGGACGCAACTGCTCGGCCGCCAATAGCCCGCTTGCCCCGGTCCTACGCGTGATCGCGGAGAACCCGAGCTGGCCGAGCGTGACATCCATCAGCCGCAACGCGGTTGGATCGTCATCGACCACGAGCACACCGCCCTTGGAGTCCGGTTTGACGCCTGCGGTGCGCAGCGCGGCGAGCAGGCCCTCGCGGGTGAAAGGCTTGTGCAAGACGTCGGCCACCGAGAATCCAGCGACCACGCGCTCGTTCGCGACGACGGTGACCACGACGATCGGCAACGCATGAGTCCGCTGATCGCCACGCAGCGCGCTCAACAGCTCGAGTCCGGTCATGTCGGGCAGCAGCAGATCCAAGGTTGCGCCATCAAACGTCCGCTCGGCACAGCGCGCCAACGCTTCGGCGCCGGTCGCCGCGGTCTCGACCGCATAGCCGGCTGAGGTCAGGGTCGAGACCAGCAGCTCGCGATCGCGTTCGTCATCTTCGACGATCAGGATCGTCGGCGAACCGATTTGGAGCTGCGGCAACGTCGGGGAGACCACCGCGGCGGTCGTCGACTTCCCGCGCCGCGGCAACGTCGCGAAGAACACGCTGCCCGCGCCGGGCGTACTTTGAACGCCGACCGTGCCGCCTTGCGCTTCGACGAGCTTACGGGTCAGGGCGAGCCCCAGGCCGGTGCCTTGGTGGCGCTTCGCCGTCCCCGCTTCGAGCTGATGGAACTCGAGGAACAGCCGGCTGATGTCGATCGGCGCGATGCCGATGCCAGTGTCCGCAACTTCGAGCCGGAACGCAGCGTCGCCTTCGGCGGTCACCCGCACGCGAACGCTGCCGCCGTTGGGCGTGAACTTCAGCGCGTTCGACAAGTAGTTGTACGCGACCTGCTTGAGCCGCGCGGGGTCGGTGACGATGCCGACGAGGGTCGGATCGACGAACGTCGTGACGTGGATCTTCTTCGTCGCTGCGGTCGTGCGGGTGATCGCGACGACTTCGCCGATCACCTTCTCGAGCTCGATCGCCTCGGGTCGGAAGTCGAGCTTGCCCGCCTCGACCTTCGCGAGGTCGAGCACGTCGTTGATCAGCTGGAGCAAGTGACGCCCGCTGGTCAGGATGTCGCCGAGGAACTCGTTGTGCTCGGGTGACTCCGCCGGCACCTGGCCGTGGTGCAACAGCTCGGCAAAGCCGATGATCGCGTTGAGCGGCGTGCGCAGCTCGTGCGACATGTTCGCGAGGAATTCGCTCTTGAGTCGATTCGCTTCCTGGATCCGGCGGTTCTCGAGCTCGAGATCCGCGGAGCGCCGTCGGATCTCTTCGGCGCGTCGGCGCTCGCGCAGATCGGTCATCGACACGCGGATCAACCGCTGATTCGATGCAGGTAAGAGCCCGAAGCTGACCTCGCACGGCAGCTCGCCACCGAGCTTGTCGAGAAAGATGAACTCGCCGACGACGATCTGGCCTTCGGCCGCGCGCGCGATGTTCTCGATCACGACCTCGCGCGACAACTGGCCGTCGGGTTGGTGCTCCGGCGTCAGGCTGCCGAGCTTCTTGCCGAGCAAGTCCTCGCGCGAGTACCCGAACAGCTTTAGCATCGCGGCGTTGACGTCGACGATCTGGAACTTGTCGATGTCGAACGTGATCACGGGCTCCGGCGCCAATTCAAACGCGGCGCGGTAGCGTTGCTCGGCGAACCGTAGCTCGCGCTCGGTCGCGATCCGATCGCGCCGCTCTTGGGTCTCGCGCAGCGCGCGCTCCACCGCGGGCACGAACCGCCGCGGCTTGTCCTTCGACAGGAAGTCGAGCGCCCCCGCGTGTAGCGCCGCCACTGCGACCTCTTCGTTCGGCGTACCGGACAGCACGATGCACGGCAGATCGAGGCCGCGCTGGGCGAGCAACTGCAGCGTAGCGAGCCCGCCGAACCCCGGCATCATCCAGTCCGTGATCAGCAGGTCCCACGGCCGATCGAGCGCGGTGGTCAGCGCCGCCGCGGTCGCGACGCGCTCGGCCTCGACCCTATAGCCGGCCTTGACCAACTCGCGGACGAGCAGCGCGAAGTCGTCCTCGGAATCCTCGACTACTAGGAGCCGCAACCCAGGCAGTTCAATTGGTGCCATTCACCTGCCCCAACTAACGATAGGGTGATCGGCCCTCGCTACACAAGCTATGAGACGCGACTAGCTCACAGCTAACCGAGCGCTGCGGTCACGCTGGCGTCAACACCAACAGGTCGTCGATTCCGAACGCGCGTTCGAGCTCCGCGACTTGGATGACCGCATCGGGCGCGACACGATCGCATGCAGCTCGGGGAACAGCACGGTGTCCTCGCGTGCGATGTATGCGCGATACATACGCGCAAATTGGGACAGCGCGGTCGCGAGTTGGCGGCGGCTGGTATCGCCAAGCGGTAGACGTCAGATGCAGGATCACATCGGTGAGTCGGCGGCCGACCTCGTGCTGGTCGCGCAGGGGTGTCGACGAGCGGCAGCAGGTCGGGGTCGCCCATCTCGGCGCGAGCTATCTCACAAGCCGCGCAGGAACTGCTCGATCGCAGCGGTCACCGCAGCCGGCTCTTCGACCGACGAGCTATGACCGGCGTGCGGGATGCGCACCAGCTTCGCACCGGCGATCGCCGCGGCGATCGCTTCGGCCTTCGCCGGCACGGTCGCGATGTCTTCTTCACCGACGACAACCAGCGTCGGCGCTTTGATCCGCGCGAGCTCGCCTGCTACGCCAGCCCGATCGATCACGCCGTTGACCGCACGCCAAATGTCGCGCCGACTCTCCATCACGGCTTGGAACTTCGCGAGCTCTTGCTTGCGCGCTGGATCGCCGAGGATCGTCTTGCCGAGCATGATCGGCGCGACTCGACTGCGCACGATGCGATTGCCGACCGCGCGGGTCACCTCGGTCAGCGCGCGATACTTGCCGACGTTCTCGATCGGTTCGGGATCCGCTGAGGTCTCGAGCAAGATCAACGACCGCACGAGATCGGGGCGACGCGCGCCCATCCGCATCGCGACGAAGCCACCCATCGACAGGCCGGCGAAGTGTACGGGCCCAGCCGCGATCCGATCGAGCAGCGCCGCCGCGTCGCTCCACACGGTTTCGAGATCGATGCAGTGCCGCCGATCCGCGTCGCTCTTGCCTTGGCCGCGGTGATCCCACGCGATGCAGCGATAGCGATCTCGCAGCGCGGCGACCTGGGGCGCGAACAGCTCGGTGCTCCACAACAGGCCGTGGCTGAAGGCGATGGTCTGGCCGGTCGAGCCCGGGCCGGTGTCCTCGTAGTAAAGCTCGGTGTCGTTGACCGCGATCTTCGGCATCGGCCGCGATTGTCGCCGTGATCCAGCCAGTTAGCCTGTCGATGTAACCGGAATGTCGCGTGATCTGTAGGGAAGCGTCGGCCGGTGGACGCTGTATTATGAGGACATGCTGGACCATCAGTCACAAGGCAGCGCTGGGGACATGGACCTCAAGCCCGAGCCCGTGCCTGAGCCGAAGGTCGGCGCCGGCATGCATGTGCTGAGGTACTACATCGATACGCAGGGCACGAGCGACATCCATCAAGTCGTTCACATCATGAGCGAGTTCCCGAAGGACCAGCACGCGATGATGCAGCTGCTCCATCAGCGCGCGGGCAATCACTACGTCCAACAAGTGACGCTGGCGATGGCCGAGCACCAGCATCCGACCAAGCCCGCGCCTGCGCCCGAGCCCACCGCCGCAGCAGCGCCGACCCCGGCGCCCGACATCGCGCCCCCGAACATCGACATGCCGGCGCCCGCGATGCCGCCTGCGCTGATGGAGACCAAGCCGGCGATGCCGATCGCGCCGCAGACCCAGGCGGCGAGCGAATCGCAACAGCTCCCGAACTCCACCGTGACGCCGCAAGTGTTCGCGCAGTACATCGCCGCGTGCCGCAAGTTCCTCGCCCTGCGCTTCAACCTGACGCCCGAGCAAGCCGAGGCCCTGACGTTCAAGGAGCTGCCGATCGTCGGCAGCGCGCTCAACGTCGAGGTCGACAACTTCCCCGCTGCCGAGATCGAGAAGCCGGAAGGAACGGAGTCGCCGCTCGAGGCCGGCGGCGAGTACAAGCACAACTTCTACACGAGCCTGCCCAAGGACATCCGACCGCCCGGTAAGGGCCGCGTCGCGCACACGATGGTCAACGAGGCGCCGGTCCCCGGCCACCCCGACTTGGTCCAGATCACTGGCGGCAAGATCCAGATGCACTTCGACATCGGCAACCCCGAGGACGTCGTCGGCATCATCCAGCACATGTTCGGCGACTTGTTGTTCGGCCAAGCGCGCCAGCACGCGCAGCAGGGCCACGGCGACAAGCCGACGATGTTGAAGTAACAGCAGCTCCGAGCCCCGAGGCCGATCGATCGATCGGCTGTCCGGCGCAGCAAGGACGGCCGACTCCTCAAGCCGAGGGGCCCCCGTTTACGGGGTACGATGCGGCTCGCATGTGCGAGTTGCTGGGTATGGAGTGCAATGTCCCGACGGACATCGTGTTCTCGTTTTCGGGGCTCGCGTTGCGCGGGGGCGCGAAAGGCCCGCATGCCGACGGCTGGGGGCTCGCGCTCTACGACGGCCGCGCCGCTCGCACGTTCCTCGAGCCGCACGCCGCAGCGAGCTCACCGCTCGCCGACTACGTGCGGGCCAATCCGATCAAGACGCTGCTCGCGATCGCTCACGTTCGCAAACGTACGCGCGGTCGGGTCTGCCTCGCGAACACCCATCCGTTCGTGCGCGAGCTGTGGGGTCGAACGTTCACGTTCGCGCACAACGGCACGGTCAAAGGCGTGCGGTCGCAATCGACCGGTCGGTTCACGCCGATCGGCGACACCGATAGCGAGCATGCGTTCTGCGTGTTGCTCGAGGCGCTGCGCCGGCGCTGGTCGACGTATCCGAAACGACCGAGCGAGCTGTGGCGTGCGGTCGCCGAGATCGGCGGTCGGCTCGGCCGCCGCGGCACGTTCAATTTTCTCCTCGGTGACGGCACGCACTTGTACGCGCGCTGCGCGACGAAGCTCTGCTATGTGATCCGCAAGGCACCGTTCACGCAAGCGACGCTCGCCGACGACGATCTCACGGTAGACTTTGCTCGAGTGACCAACCCGGCCGACAGAGTCGCGATCGTCGCGACCGCGCCGCTGACGCGCGACGAGCAGTGGACGATCGGAGAGCCAGGCTCGCTTTGGGTGTTTCGCGGCGGCGCGCTGCGCGGGACGATCGCGTCGTGCTGACCCGCGCCTTGTTCACGCTCGCGACCGCGGCGCTGTGCTCGGCGCCGACGTGCGGGTCATCGCCGGCGCCTGATTGCGCGGGCGATCCAGGCATGTGTCGCTCGACCTGCGGCTATGGCTCCGGCGATCCCGCGACGCTGACGCTGTCGGACTTCGACTCGCTCGGCGACAAGATTCCGATCGATACGATCGTGCTGGTGATGCAGGAGAACCGCACGTTCGATTCGTATTTCTCGTCGCTGACCGTCCCGGGCCAGACCGTCGATGGCGCGGCGCCCGACGCGACGAATCCCGATCCGACGATGCCGGGCGCCACGATCTCGCGGTTCCATCAGACCGCGTATTGCTTCGACAACCCGGCCGAGAGCTGGGACGAAGTGCATCGCGAGGTCGACGGCGGCGCGCTCGACGGGTTCACGACCCAAAACGCGCTGTCCGATGCGGCCGACCCGCAGGGCCTGCGCTCGATGGGCTACTACGACGAGACCGACCTGCCCTACTACTACGCGCTCGCGCGTGCCTGGGCGATCTCGGATCGCCACTTCGCGTCGGTACTCGCGAACACGTTTACGAACCGGCTGTTCTACCTGGCCGGCACCGCGTACGGGATCACGTCGAACATCGTGCCGCCCCAGACCGCGCCCGACGGCAGCGTGTTGCCGAATCTGTTCACGCGACTCAACGATGCCAAGATCACGTGGGCGTTCTACGCGCAGGATGCGGCGAGCCTCGCGGTGCTGACCCAGACGTGGGCGAAGAACCTCGCGCACATCCTGCCGCTCGACCAATTCGCGGCCGATGCCGCGGCCGGCGCACTGCCTCAGGTCGTGTTCGTCGAAGGCTCCGACATGCTCGGCGGCGCGTCTCCCGACGAGGATCCGCCGGGGGACTTCCAAGGCGGCCAAGCATTCGTCGCCAATGTCGTCAGCGAAGTGACGAGCTCGCCGCAATGGCCACACCTCGCGATGTTCTTCAGCTACGACGAGCAGGGTGGCTTGTACGATCATGTCCCGCCGCCTGCCGCGTGCATTCCGGATGACCTACCGCCGATGATCGACGCCGGTGGGGTCGACGCCGCGTACGATAGCTACGGACTGCGCGTGCCGCTGTTCGTGATCTCGCCGTACGCCAAGCGCGGTTATGTCTCGCACGAGGTCACCGATCACACGAGCATCTTGCGCTTCATCGAGGCGCGGTTCGGGTTGCCCGCGCTGACCCATCGCGACGCGAACGCGGTGCCACCGTTCGACATGTTCGACTTCGCGAATCCAGATACGTCGGTGCCGAGCTTGCCCGACGCACCGGTCGACCAGACTCAACTCGCGGCATGCGCGTCGAAGTACCCGAAGTCTTAGTCGCGCTCGCGCTCGCTGCATGCGGCGCGGCGATCCCGGAGCTGCCGAGCAAAGGCGGACCGGCGTGGACCGAGCTGACGAGCGATCACTTCACGCTGTGGACCGACGCGACGATCCCGCAGGCGACCGCGCTGATCCAACGGATGGAGGATCTGCGCGAAGCCGAGACCGGCGTCGCGTTCCACGGCGTGTCGCCGGTCGGCCGCAGCTTCGTCATCGCCCTGTCGGATCGCGAGGAGCTCCACGCCTTCATGCCGCCGCAGTTCGGGGCGTACGCGGTCACGATGGAAGGCGCGTTCAGCCAACCGATGATCGTGCTCGCCGCGTCTGACGACGTCGCGACCGGCATCCCGGCGCACGAGCTGACCCACGTGATCTCGCACTCGGTGATGCGCTATCAGCCGCGGTGGTTCGCGGAGGGTATGGCGAAGTACTTCGAGACGATCCGGATCGATCACGCGCGCGGGGTCGTCGTCGTCGGGGCGCCGCCGTTGAACGAAGAGCCGCTGCATCGGTTGATGCCGCTGCGCGCGATGCTCGAATGCAACGAGGTGACGTGTCTCGATGCCGGGTTCTATGCGACGGCCTGGGCGGTGTTCACGTTCCTGTCGAACGTCCACCCCGACGACCTGGCCAAGCTCGAGATCGGGATGCAGGAGACGCACGGCGATCCGACCGCGGCGTGGCACGACGTGTTCGGCACGAAGACCGCCGAGATCGAAGGCGAGCTCCACGAATGGATCGAGACCGGGCGGCACCTCGAGCTGCGCTACAACTCGAAGTTCCGCGACTGGTCGGTCACCCAGCGCGTTCTCGCTGACTCCGACGTTATCGCGGTGCGCGGCTTGCTCTACTGGATCTTCGGTCGCCAGCTCGCCGCGAGGACCGAGATCGACGCGGCGCTCGCCGCCGAGCCGACGAACGTGCTGGCCCGGGTCGTGTCCGTTGCGGTCGGACTCCCGATCTCGGTGGCCGATGCGCGCGCGCTGGTCAAGGCGCACGACGACGACTGGCGCACGTGGTTCTTGCTGTTCCATGTCGTCGCGGGCGACGAGCAAGCCATGGCGCACGCCGAGGTGTGCGGGTTGCTCGCCGAGAATCCGGTGATCACCCCACCGCTCAAGTGCCCGCCTTAGCCCCGCGCATCCGCGACCGCGGGCGCCAACACCTGATCGTAGACGAGCACCGGCGGATGCTCGACCAACGCGTAGAACAGGTCACGAAATGCTCGAGTCACGCTCGTCATCGGGCGAGATCGCGCAGCGCGAGCACGGTGCGCCAGTTGCGAACGGTGCAGATCGTCGCGAGCGCGCGATCGAAATGTGCGTTGGTCAGCTTCGACTTCCCGACGCCATTCGGGTAGTGCAAGTAGATCTCGCGCCCGATGACGGTGAACTGGTCCTCGGGTGAGAGCTTCGGATCGAGCGACGCGATCGCGCCCGCGGTCGGGCGATCGGCGAGAAACGCGACGTGCAACAGATTGGCGTCGATCCCAGCGGCGAGATACGGGTTGTCCGCCGTGATCGCATCGATCTCGGCGGCACTGCGCACGGTCAACGGCGGCTTGAACCCGAACGCGCGTTCGATCGCGGCGCCCAGCTTTTGCGGCAGCTGCTTCGCGACCGCGGCGGTGGCGTGAAACGCGAGGTTGCCGCTCTGGATGTACGTCCGCACGTTGGTCGCGCCGGTGCGCGTGCACAACTCGACGAGCTGCTTCATCGGCAAGATGTTGTTACCGCCGACGTTGATGCCGCGAAGTAACGCCACGTAGGCCGTCATGCGAGCGACCATAGTAGAGTCTGGGCCATGATCGCATTCCTCGGCATGGGATTACTCGGTTCGAACTTCGTCCAGGCATTGCGCAAGCGCGGCGAAGCGGTTCAAGTCTGGAATCGCTCGCCCGCGCGGGCGACCGCGCTCGACGCGATCGGTGCGCGACCGTTCGCGACCGCCGCCGATGCGGTGCGAGGCGCGACGCGCGTGCATCTCACTCTCAAGGACGATGCCGCGGTCGACGAAGTGCTCGAAGCGGCGCGCGGTGGGCTCGCGGCGGGCACGGTGATCGTCGATCACTCGACGACCTCGGCCGCAGGAACGCTCGCGCGAATCGTGCGATGGCGCGACCGTGGCATGACGTACGTCCACGCGCCGGTGTTCATGGGCCCACAGAACGCGCGCGAGTCGACCGGGGTCATGATGATCTCTGGCCCGCGCTCGGTCGTCGATCCGTTGCGCGAGCCGCTCGCGGCGATGACCGGCAAGCTCGTCGATCTTGGCGAGCGGCCCGATGCCGGTGCGGCGTTCAAGCTGCTCGGCAACTCGTTCTTGATGGCGTTGACCGCGGGCATCGCCGATGTCCTCACGCTCGCGAAGATCCACGGCGTGACCAGCGATCAAGCCGCGACGCTGTTCGAGTTCTTCAACCCGGCCGGCGTGATCGCCCCGCGGATGAAGCGGATGGCCGAGGCTGCATTCAGCGAGCCGTCGTGGGAGCTCGCGATGGCGCGCAAGGATGCCGGGCTAATGCTCGATGCCGCCGCCGCCGCACACACGTCGCTGATCGTCACCCCGGCGGTCGCGGCGCGCATGGATGCGGCGATCGCAGCGGGCCACGGTGCCGACGACTGGACCGTGATCGCCGTCGACCCGAAGCGCTAGGTGCGTTGCCCGCGCGCGACACCGGCCTCGTGGCGTGGCGCTGGCACCACGGCAAAGGTCGGACGTTCGCCGGCGAACCGCGGCAGAGCGGCTCGCAAGCTGGCGTGACGCTTGCTGTAGACCAGCGCCATGTCCGTCCGGTTCGCCGCGATCGTCGCTTCCATCGGCCTAGGCCTCGCGAGTTGCAAAGGCATGGGAGGGTTCGCGTCGGGCCTCGGCCATGTCGCCTCCGGCATCGGCCATGTCGCTTCGGGCCTGGGCCACGTCGCGGGGAACGTCGCGGTCGCTGCTGCCAAAGCGGCACCGGCGATCGCTCGCGCGACACCGCTGGTCGCTCGTGCCGCCGGCCAGGCGCTCCCGGTCGCGCTGCGGGTTACCGAGACCGTCGCCGAGGCGGTCGCGTTGGCGAGCGACACGTCGGGCGACGAGTATCAGCCGACGTCGGACGAGTCGACGTCGTCGTTAGGCGCGGACAACATCCCGGGAGCCCCCGGCGCGTACGATCCGTGCCTGTCGTGCCCGGACGCGATGCCGTGCGAAGCGTGCATGGGCTGGGGCAATAACTCCTGCCGCGACACGCCCGGCGGCGCGCTCATGCGCTGCGAATCGCAGTGATCTGAGACGCGTGGTTAGATTGCCACGCGATGTCTGCCGACCTGCGCCTGCGCTGCCGATGTGACCGCGTGCGCGGCGTCGCGCTGGACATGTCGCCGTCGAGCGGCTTTCGCTTCGTCTGTTACTGCACCGACTGCCAAACGTTCGCGCGGTTCCTCGGGCGCGACGACGTGCTCGAACCGGCTGGCGGAACCGACATCTTTCAGATGCCGCCCGGTCGCGTGCGGCTCACGACCGGTCACGAAGCACTACGCTGCGTCCGGCTGTCCCCGAAGGTGCTGCGCTGGTACGCCGACTGCTGTCGGACACCGATCGGCAATACCGCGGCGATTCCCGCGTTCCCGATCGTCGGGGTGATTCACTCGTTCATCGACATCAGCGACCGGCCGCGAGACGCGGTGCTCGGTCGGCCGCTGTGCCGGATCTTCGAGCACTCGGCGACCGGGCCGCTGCCACCGAACGGGCCACCGGCGCCATCGGTGAGCATGTTCGCACGCCGTGCGTCGAAGTTACTCCGGTGGTGGCTGCGCGGCCTCGCTCGACCGACGCCGTTCTTTGACGAGCGGACCGGGGCTCCGCGCGCGGTGCCACTCGATCTCGGTCAGAAGCAGCAGGAGTCGCGGTAGCCGCACGCCGGGCACTTGTAGTGCGCGTGCTCGGGCTGCATCTGCGTGTTGCAGCTCGGGCAGATCGTCGACAAGTCGGGCGAACGCCCGACGCGTAGCACCGCCGAAGGCGGTGCGGAGGTAATCGATAGGTCGCAGCTCGGCCGACGAGGCGGCTCGGCGGCGACCTCGGGTGGCCGGCTGACCGCGTTCGGCGCGATCGTGGCGACCGCCGCAAACCGGGACGGGGGCAATGTACCGCGTGGAAATCGCTCCATGGCCGAGCCCTAGCACACCGGTCTGACGATGGCGGATACTGGGGTCCGTGGGTGACTCAATCGAGCGGGACGACACCGTCCAGCCGACGACCAAGCTCGGGGTCGGCGAGGTGCCGACCGCCGACCTCCGTCCGGCGCGGATGAGGATCGCCGCGATCGAGATCCCCGGCTACACCGTGACCGACCTGCTCGGCGAAGGCGGGATGGGCACGGTCTACGCCGCCGAGCAAGACAACCCGCGCCGCCGGGTCGCGATCAAGGTGCTCGAGGGCCGCTCGCAGAGCGCGTTCATCCGGTTTCAAAACGAAGCCGAGATCATGGCGCGGCTCGACCATCCCGGCATCGCGCGCGTGCTCGAAGCCGGCGAAGCCGATGGCCGGCCGTTCCTGGTGATGGAGCACGTCGACGGCGTGACGCTCGATCGCTATGTCAAGACGCTGGGGCTGACCGCGCGGCTCGAGTTGTTCGTCGCGCTGTGCGAAGCGGTCCAGCACGCGCATATCAAGGGCGTGATCCATCGCGATCTCAAGCCGGCGAACGTGATGGTGCGAAGCGATGGTCGCGTCGTCGTGCTCGATTTCGGCGTCGCGCGACTCGCGGTCGATGATGGCTCGATGACGCCGACCGCGACGCGCGCGGGCGAGCTGATCGGCACGCCGATCTACATGAGCCCGGAGCAAGCTCGGCTGCGCCCCGACGAGGTCGACGCCCGGACCGATGTCTACACGCTCGGCGTCATGCTCTACGAGCTGTGCTGCAACGAGCTGCCGTACGAGTCGCGCGACGTGCCGCTGCCGATCCTGACGTGCATGATCTGCGAGGATCCGGCGACGCCACTCGCGAAGCGCGACCCAGCGCTGCGCGGCGACCTCGACGCGATCACCGGCAAGGCACTCGCGAAACCGCCGGCCGAGCGCTACCAATCGATCGCCGCGCTCGGCGACGACGTGCGCCGGCACCTCGACAAGCTGCCGGTCTCGGTGCGCTCGCCGGGGGCGTTCGAGCGCACCGTGCGGTTCGTGCGCCGCCGGCCTTATCTCGCGAGCGCGATCGCCGTCGCGGTTACCGCGGCTGCCGCGTTCGCGATCGTCGTCACGATCTTGTGGCGCGACGCCGCCGCCGCGCGCGCGCTCGCCGACGATGCCCGCGCACAGAGCGAGGCAAAGAGCGCCGCGCTAGAGAGTCGGACGAATCAGCTGACGCTGCGCACCGCCCGCGCCGCGCTCGCCCGCGATCCGACCGAAGCGCTCGCGTATCTCGCGACGCTGACGCCACGCGGTGTCGACCCCGGCACCGCGTGGGCGATCGCCGACGAAGCGCTCGCCCGCGGGGTTGCGAAGGACGTGCTGCGCGGCCACTCCGACGAAGTCCATCGTATGGCCGAGCTACCCGGCGGGTTCGTCAGCGCCGGCTACGACGGCAAGGTGATCGTGTGGGATCCGGCGCCGCGCACCGTGTTCACCGCGAAGAAGGGGCGCGCGCACGTCGCGGTACCTTCGCCCGACGGTTCCGAGATCGCGATCGGCGGAGACTTCGGCGCACTCGACGTGGTCAGCCGCGACGGCAAGCACCTCGCGTCGCTGATCGGTTACGCGGGCGATGTCCAGCACGTCGCATGGTCGGCGGACGGCGCATGGCTCGCCGCCGGCGATGACCACGGCCGGCTCGCGGTGTGGCCGAAGGGGCGCGAACCGGCGATCGAGCTCGTCGCGAGCGGCGCGACGATCGGCACGGTCGCGTTCGCGCCGACTGGCGAGCTGGTGTCCGGAGATCACGCGGGGGTCGTCCGCTGGTTCGACCTCGCGACCCATGCGACCGCATCGGCCGCAACCGGCACCGATGTCGCGACGGTGTGGACCGACGGTAAACGTGTGATCTCGGCCGACGCCGGTGGCACGGTACGTTCGTTCCGCGTAGATGGCCAAACGACGCTCGTCGCCGACCACGTCAAAGCGACCGGCGTGAACGTCAAGCGCGCGGTGTTCGGCCCGGCCGGCGCGTGGCTCGTGCTCGGCGGCGTCGGCGGGACCGTGACGCGAGTAGAAGGCGACGTGCTCGAATCGATCGGCCTGCATCATTCGCAGGTCCGCAGCATCGCGATCTCGGAGGATGGCCGCTGGATCGCGCATGGCGGCGACGACGGCACGCTCGCGCTTTACGATCGGACCAGCCGGCGCACGCGCGACCTCGCCGGGCACACCGGCCGAATCCGCCACGCGCTGTTCGTCGATGGCGGCAAGCAACTGCTGTCGTCGGACAGCGACGGCGTCGTCCGCCGTTGGGATCTGACGGAGATGCCTCCGACCGAGCTGGCCGCG
>CAZDGY010000047.1:0-15240 GCA_964504685.1 uncultured Kofleriaceae bacterium
GAGCACGATCATCATGAACGCGACGCCACTCGCCCCGAGCAGCGGATGGGTACCGAACGCGAGGTTCGCAAGCCCGCCGATCAGCGCGGTCACGACGATCATGACGAACAGGCCGAGCGATCCGTAACGCTCTTCGAGCAGAGGCCCGACGAGCAAGATGATCATGAAGTTCGAGAGCAAGTGCTCCCAGCTCGCGTGGCCGAGCGCGTAGCTCACGAGCCCGACGTACGTCTTGGCGCCGTCGAGGTGCGGGTACGACACGAACCATGAATGCGCCGATTGGGGCAGCACGTACGCCACGATCGCAGCGATCGCGAAGGTCAGAATGACCGGCGCGTTGTAGGAGATCCGCAGCTTGGTCACGACTAAACCGTAGCACGCGAGATCAGGTGCCGCCGTACATCGGCCCGCGCAGGTCGCCGCACGCACCCGTGGCGCATTGGCACGCACCGGAGCACGTGTTGTGGATCTCGCCGGTCGACCAGAAGTCGCGCATCATTTGTTGGATGGCGGTGCGGCGCCGCGGGTTCTCGTGCGCGTCGTTGCTGAAGTCGAACGTCACGTTCGAATCGGGCGGCAAAGGGGTCGGGCTCTCGTCGACAATCACGAAGCCGCGCTGTGTGGCAGATGGCCCCTGCGCAGCTTCGAAGCCCCATGGCATCGCGGCGGCCGGGGTGATCAGCGTCATCCCGAGCGTACGTGCTTGAAACAGCGCGGCGAGGTTCGGCACCTGCGCATCGCCGACCGACATCTGCTGCAGGATCTGTTTGTCGGGCGTGCCGGGAATGTTCATCGTCCCGGCGGTCGCGCCGTCGACCTGCTCCATGCCGATCTCCAAGATCTCTTGCATCAGCGACGCGTCGGGCGGCGTCGGGTACGAGCTCTTGAGCGGAGCGCCGAACACTTCCCACTCGTTCGAGCGCTCGAACAGCACCGACCAGTTCTCGCCGCCAACATGGAGCACGCCGCGCGTGATGAACGGATCGTAGGCCACGAACGTCGCGCCGAGGATGCTGCCCTGCGAGATGCCGAGGAAGTAGAGCCGGGTCGGATCGACGATCGACGCGCCGGTGTCATCGACGAGCACGGTGCTCGCGAACGCTCCGCGCAACAGTTGCTCGAGCGCGATCGTGTTGACCATGCCTTGCCACACGCGCTCGCCGAAGCCGGCGGAGCTCGAGAGATCACCGAGCGCGGCGAACGCGCTCTGCAGATCGCTCGACGACATCCCGACCCATTCGGTGCCTGCAACGACCAGACAGCCGTCGGCCGAGAGGTCGCGCAGATACTCCGACGTCTTGAGCTCGTTGAGGTCGCCGAAGAAGCCGTGGCCGTACATCAAGATGCCGGCCGGAGTGCCCGCGGTCGCGCACGGCGGGACCATGAGGAACGCATGCGCGACTTCGCTGCCGCTCGCCATCGGGAGGCCGTCGCTGCCGCGGTGATAGCCCTCGAGGCCCGGGCCGGCGACCTCCGGCGTCGTGAAGTCGATCGAGATCCGGCGCGCGATCCGCGGATCGGCCATCACCGTGCCTTCGTCGTCGGTGATCGTGTAGGTCAAGCTCGCGCCGAGGGGCCCCATCGCGGCGAGCGCCGAATCGCGCGCGGCGACCGGGTCGGCGATCGCAGAGGCGTCGTCCTCGACCGTGAAGTCCCACGCGACGACGAGATCGCTGTCCGGGACGCCGGCGGCGTCGAGCGCTGCCACCGCTTCGCGCAAGCGAGGGCGGGCCGCGTCGAGTCGATCGCTGCCCGACGCGACGTCGTCGATCACCGCTTGAAAGCCGGCGGTGCGTTGCAACGGCGAGCCGTCCGGGTGCGTCACCGCGCGGCGGACGCCGACCGCGTAGCGATGCCCGCCGACGAGGCGTTGCGCCGGGCGCAGATAGATCGCTTGGTTCGTGAGGTCGGACGTGACGTTCGCGTCGACCTCCGCGAAGTGTGCGACGCGCTCGCCCGTCATCATGTCGATGATCGCGGTCGAGCCAGTGCCGTCGAGACTCGCGCCGATGTTCGTCGCCGGCACCAGCGTCGTCGGATCGACGCCGCCCTCGACCTGCCACAAGATCGATAGCGCTGCTGGCCAACCGGTGCGTTGGTCGAGCCGGGTCGGATCGAACGCCGTGCCGGAGAGCTTACTCGCGGGCAAGGCGCCGATCGGGACATCGACGCGTACGCCGGTGGGCGACGACGCGTCGCTGCGCTCGTAGATCGACGCGGGATACGGCAGCGCATTCGAGCCGAGCCCGAGCGCGTTTACCTCGGGCGCTAGCCCGGGCGCGTTGTCTCCACACGCTGCGAAGCCGAGCGCGAGCAGGGGCAGGCCGATGCGCACCGCCGGGTCTTACCTCGTCGCAGAACCTAGCCGAAAGGAGTTTGGCCGCGACGCGACTTGCTGTTACATCCCGCCCGATCCAAGGTGCGAGCTTCTAACGGAGGCAGCTATGGCGACCGTCGAAGTCACTGGTGACAACTTCAAGCAGACCATCGAAAAAGGCGGCGTCGTGCTGCTCGATTTCTGGGCCGAATGGTGCGGACCGTGCAAAGCGTTCGCGCCGGTGTTCGAGAAGGCGTCGGACAAACATGCCGATGTCGTGTTCGGCAAGATCGACACGGAGGCGCAGGAGGAGCTCGCGGGCGCCGCGGGGATCCAAGCGATTCCGACGCTCATGTTGTTCCGCGATGGCGTGTTGCTGTTCCGCGAGTCGGGTGCGCTACCGCCCGCTGCTCTCGACGAGCTCGTCTCGAAAGCGAAGGAGCTCGACATGGACAAGGTGCGCGCCGAGATCGCGGAGCACGAGAAGCATCACGCGCATCAGCACGGCCCCGGCTGCAATCACGACCACGATCACGAGCATGCCCACGACCACAGCCATGATGGTCACGGCCACGACCACGAGCACTGATTCGATCGTGTTACCGTCGGCTTGGTGAGAGCCAGGCTCGCGCTCGCGCTGATCGTCGTTGCCACGGTCGCGCGACGCGCGCACGCCGACGACATCAAGCCCGCGGTTCCGGGCGACCCGCCGCTGCCGAAAGAGTACGTCGACGTATTCGGCTTTTCGCCGCGCAAAGCGCCGGCGCCGCTCGATTGCACGGCCGGCGACGCGAACTTTGGCTGCGCGATGTCGACCGATCCGTTCGCGGCGGTCGCGCCGTTCACGCTGTCGACCTGGTTGTCCGGCAGTTACTTGATGTCGCTACCGGTCGGCGACGCGACGCACGATCAAGTCGCTGCCTATGCGCTCGGCGCGAGTCGCGATGGCGCGGGCCCGTCGTTCGGCGGCGCGACCGGGCTCGAGAATCGCTGGACGATCGAGGGCGCGCCCGCCGACAACATCTTGACCGGCGGTGTCGACACCGTCGTGCCGCTGTCGTTCTTGGCCGGAATGCGGGTCGGCGCCGGCGGCTTCGCGGCGCGCGATCGGGTCAGCACCGGCGGCACGATCGATGTCGAGTTGATCCAGGGTGGTAAGGATCACGTGCTCGACGTCCGCGCGTGGGTCGGCGATAGCGCCAACGCCCGAGCGATTCCGCCGGCGATCAACACGTATTCAATCCGCCAAGGTCACACCGATCCAGGGCCAACCGCGACCGCATCGATCGTCGCGAGCGGGCCGCTCGGCGAGTTGCTCGGCGGGCGCGCGTGGTACGCGCTCGGGCTCGCGCCGTCGCTGCACTACACCGATTTCACGTGGCAGGCGTCGCGGCTCGTCGACAAGGATCACGACGGAGTGCCCGACGGCATCCCCGGTTTGCCCGAGCTCGACCCGATCGAGACGACGAAGGCTGCGGTGCCGTCGTGGCTCATCCCGGTGATGGCGCGCGCCGGACTCGACCGCGGCGCCGACCATCTCGCACTGACGCTGATCGGCGAAGCGACGCACAGCACGTACAACTTGTTCAACGCGACCGAGCAAGCCGCCGGCGTCGATACGCTCGACTACGTCGGTGACGCGATCGCGACCTTTCGCCACGAGGTCGCCGACACGCACTTTCGCGCGCAGATCGCGTGGCACTTCAACGATTCGACGCAGAGCGCGCACGACTCGGCAGCGCAGAATCTGCCGCAGTATTTGTCCGCGTATATTCCGCCGACGCTGGCCGACGATCCGGCGCTCGCGCAAGCGTGCACCGATCCAGCGAGCTCGAAGATTACGGGGTGCCCCGTTCCGGCCGGTTACTTCGCGAGCGCCGGCGCCGGCATGCTGCAAGACACCACGGCGAATCGGCTGAGTGCCACCGCCGATGTGGTGCACGTGATCGCCGGCAACGCGTTGCGGTTCGGCGTCACCGGCGAGGATTCGAAGCAGAAGCTGACCTCGTTCTTCACCGGCAACACCGAAATCATCTCGCTGTTCCCGGGCGCGACCGACGTCGTGCATTTACTCGGGCCCGACCAGACGTGCTCGACCGATCCGTCGGTGAGCTGCGCCTACGAGAACCAGACCCAGCTGACGTACCGCACGCTGTATGCCGCGGCGTACGCCGAAGACACGTTCCACCTGGCCCCGAACGTTGACGTCGATGCCGGTCTGCGTTGGGAGTTGATGTGGGTCGGCACGAATCTGCATTTCTCGAACGAGCTCGCGCCGCGACTCGGCGCCACGTGGGATCCGCTCGGCGGCGGGCGGTCGCGCGTATGGGCGAGCATGGGGCGCAGCTTCGTGACGCTCCCGGCGGGCGTCGACTCGTTCCTGTTGCCCGGGACGCGGACGGTCGAGGACATCACCGGTCCGTTCGGTCAGGGGCGGTTCGTGCGGACGTCGCCCGCGATCGTGATCGCATCGGGCATCGAACCGATGACCCAAGACGAAGTCACGCTCGGCGGCGAGGTCGCGCTCGCCGGCACGCTGCGGCTGACCACATGGCTGCAGGGCCGCCGGCTCTATCGCGGCATCGACACGACCACCGATGGCTTCGATAACCCGGGGCGCGCCGACGGCAACACCCCGGAGGAGCGTCAGACCGAGCTGGTCGCGGCCCAATTCGAGTCGGCGCCGACCACCCGCTTGGTACTGCGCCTCGGCTACATGTTCGGCCGGACGATCGGGTCATCGACCGGTGCCTACGATCCGCGCCAGGGCGCGGTGCTGTACGGCGGCTCGGACTATGACGTCACCGCCGCGAACCAGCTCGGTTTCCTGCCGACCGATGCCGGGCACCGCGTCTATATAGAAGCGCAGACCCACGGCTCAGCTGGATCTGTACGGCTAGCGTTCTCGACCCGGCTAACCGCCGCCAGCGGGTTACCGCGGGACGTGCTCGGGAACGGCGGATATGGCGTGGTCGAGCTACTCCCGCGCGGTTCGGACGGTCGCGGCCCGACGATCGCCCAGGCCAACATCCGGTTGATGGCGACTTGGCGACGGTTCGAGCTCTCACTCGACGTGTTCAACGTGTTCGACCGGCGCGACCCGACCGCGGTCGGCTCGATCTACACGAACCAGTCGCTGCTGCCGATCTCCGGCGGAGAAATGGCCGATCTGGTGTTCGCGCACGACGTCAACGGCCACCCACTGCAGCTCGACACCTACTACCGGTTGCCGACCAGTTTTCAGTCGCCGTTCGGCGCGATGCTCGGGCTCCACCGCCGGTTCTAACCGGGCGGCGAGGGCCTCCCGTTTACCGGGCCGCTGGGCCGTCTAAATCGCCACGCGTGATAGAATTTTTTCGTGGCCGATGTGTCTCAGTTCGAGGAAGCCGCTGCTGCCGTCCGTCACTCGCCGCACGCGGTCAGCGCGTGGGAAGAGGTCGAATCGCTCGCCTCCGAGCTCGAGAAGCCCGACGAGATCGTAGCGCTCTACGGCGAAGCGCTCGCCGGCACGGTCGAGCCGCAAGTCGCCGAGATGATCGGCGAGCGCGCCGGCAACTTCTGCGACGAATGGTTTGGCGACGATCCGAAGGTGCTCGAGAAGATCCTGGCGCGCGTGCTCGAGCTCGCGCCGTCGTCGGACTCGGCGTTGCAACGCCTGAGCGTGATCTACACGGTCGCCGAGCGTTGGGCCGACGTGCTCGCGTTGTTCGATCGCGCGATCGCCGCGACGAAAGAGCGCGGCCGCCGCACCCGGTTGTTGCGCGAAGCTGCGCAGCTCGCGAAAGACGTCGCGAATCAGCCCGAGCGCGCGATCGGTTACTACCAGCAGTTGCTCCCGCTCGTTCCCGACGACGCGCAACTCGGTCAGAGCCTCGAGCGTTTGCTCGAGCGCCACGAGCGCTGGGTCGATCTCATCCGCTTGTGGGAAGGTCGGATCGAGAGCCAGTCGAAGAAAGATCGCGAGAAGACGCGCGCGCGGATCGCGGCGTGTTGGCTCGACAACCTCAAAGACCCGCAGAACGCGCTCGCCGCGGTCAAGCCGTTGCTCGGTGAAGCTGAGGACGATCGCGAGAGCTGCTCGCTACTCGAACGGATCGTCGAAGCGCCACAGGCGACGAAGAGCGTGCGCGACGCCGCATTGGATCTGTTGCGCTCGCATTACGACTCGACCGGCCGGCCGCGCGAAGTCATCCGCGTCCTCGAACGCGCGATCCAACTCGATCCGACCGGCTCGCGCGAGCTGCGCGAAGAAGCCGGCCAGCGCCTCGCCGAGCTCGATGACTTGCCGGCGGCGATGGATCACTACAGTGCGCTACTCGCGATCGCACCGGAATCGTCGGTTACCGAAGAGAAGTTGCGCCAGCTCGCCGAGCGCGGCGGCCATCACGATCGCTACGCGGCAGGAGTCGCTGCGGCGGCGAGAACGAACCCCAGCATCGACCCGACGCGCAAGGTCGAGCTCCTCGGCGAAGCCGCGCGGACTCGGCTCGAGCGGATGTCGGACATCGACGGCGCGGTCGCCCTGTTTGTCGAGGCGCAAGCGGTCAGCGGCGCGGCCGAGCACGAGCAACTCGCGATCGCGCGTCGGCTCGCGGCGTTGTACGGCCAGCAAAACAAACCGCAAGACCGTCTCGCGGTGCTCGAGCGCCAAGCTCACCTCGAATCGAACGATGCGGCGCGCTCGGCGATCCTCAGCGAAGCCGCGAAGCTGGCCGAATCGCTCGGCGATACCGATCGCGCGCTGACACTATGGGAGCGGCGGGTCGACAGCGATCCCAGCGACCTCTCGGCACTCGATGCGCGGATCAGCATCCTCGAGAATCAAAAGCGCTGGGATGATCTCGTCGCTGCGCTCGAGAGCCGCGCTAGCAAAGTCACGTCGCCGAACCAGAAGCGTTCCGACCTGGTGCGAGTCGCGCTCGTCCACGCCGAGCAACGCCGCGATCTCGACTCGGCGATCGGAGCATGGCAGCGCGTCGTCACCGATCACAAAGACGACGAAGAGGGCATCTCCAAGCTCGCCGATCTACTCGCCGAGACCGGCCGGTGGAAGGAGATGGCCGACCTGCTCGAAGGCGCATCCGGCCGCGCGACCGCCCGCACGATCGCGCGGTTGGTCCGCCTCGGCGACGCGCTGCGCTCGCATCTCGACGAGCCAGCGCGCGCGTTGACGGCGTATCGCAACGCGATCGCGATCGAGCCGGCGAGCAAAGAAGCTCGCGCCGGCCTCACCGCGTTGCTCGACGTGAAGCAGACGCGCGCCGCGGCCGCGGATGCACTCGCGCAAGCGCTGCGGACGACCGGCGACGTCGCCGGTGTGCTCGACCTGCTGCCGGCGCTACTCGCCGAAGCCGCCGACGATCGCACCCGGCTCGCGTTGTTGCGCGAAGCGGCTCAGCTCCGGCTCGAGCACAAGCACGACGCAGCCGGCGCACTCGCCGATCTCGCGAAGGCCTTCCCGCTCGCGCCGCGCGATCAGCTGATCGAGCATCAGATCATCGCGCTCGCGCAGTCGACCGGCGATTGGCCAGCGGCGGCGAGTGCGTTCAAGGACGCGATCACCGCGCTCGGCGATGACGCGCGCGAAGCGGCACGGCTACGCCTCGCGTACGCAGATCTCGTCGCCGAACGCCTCAACGACAACACGCGAGCGGCCGAAGCGTACGACCAAGTCGCAGCGGTCGAGCCCGGCAATCGCCGCGCGGTGTACGCGTTCGCTCGCCTCGGCGGTGGGCTCGGCGAATGGGAGAAGGCGGCGAACGTCGTCGTGCGCTACGCGATGATGCGCGAGGCGTTCGACGACGAGTTGCTCTCGGTGCTCGAGCTCGCGGCCCAGACCCACCGCGCGCACGATCTCCTCGCGCTTGCCCTCGGCGAATCGCTCGACAAGTTCAAGTTGCCGGCCGGCGTCGCCGCGTTGTTCCACCATCGGCTCGCGCTGATCCATCGCGATCATCGTCACGACACTGCGTCCGCGATCGCATCGTTGCGCAAAGCGCTCGAGCAGGGCGGCGAGCGCCTCGCATGGCTGACCGACCTCGTCGCGCTCGAACGCGAAGTCGGCCAGACCCCAGCGCTGCTCGACGCTCTGCGCCGGCTCGCCGACGCCGATGCGCGCGATCTCGATTCACTCGTCGGCTCCGCCGATATCGCGAGCAAGCTCGGCGAGCGCGAGCAAGCGCTGCAGATCTTGTCGGCGGTGTTGGGTCGTGCGACCGCAGCGTGGCGCGGCACCGCGTCGATTCGCTCGGCTCGCTCGGTCGATTCGGTCGCGAAATGGGCGATCGATGCGCTCGTCGAGCTGTATCGCACCGGCGGTCGCGCGCGCGCGGCAGTCGACACGTTGGTCGAAGCGGCTCGGTTGCCGTTCGATGCGGCGACTCGCCGCGACATGCGCCTGCGCGCCGCTCAGCTCGCGACGGTCGAGCTCGGCGATAACGCCGCGGCGATCGAGATGTATCGCAGCGTGCTCGCCGCGCAGTCGAACGACCTCGAAGTGATCGAGCGACTGGCGCACCTGCTCGGAGTCGAAGACCGCGTGCCCGAGTTGCTGACGCTGCGCCAGATCCAACTCGGGCTCGAGACCGATCTCGACAAGAAGCTCCAGCTCCGGCTCGAGCTCGCTCGCCTGGTCGGCATCGTCGAGGAGCGCGGCGGTCGGCTCGATGCGCTGCGCGCGAACCTCGAAGATCGGCCCGGCCACGAAGCGTCGATCGACGCGGTGTCGGAGCTGCTCGCGAACAAGGGCCAGCATCGTCAGCTCGCCGATCTACTCGAGCAGCAAGCGCAACGCCTCGAAGCGAACGGCGAACCGGCGCGAGGCTCCAAGCTGTGGGCGCGCTACGCGCAAGTGACCGAGCAAGACACGAAGGAAGTCGAGCGCGCGATCGCCGGCCATCGCCGCGTCGTCGCGCTGTCGCCGACGCCCGAGTCGCTGCGCGCACTGGCCAGGCTCAACCTCGATCGCGGTCAGTCCGCGCAGGCCGTGCCGTGGCTCGAGAGCTTGCTCGGCACCGTGCCGCCGAACGAGCGGCTGATCGTCGTGCACCAGCTCGCGAAGGCGCACTTGTCGGCGAACCAGACCGATCGCGCGATCGCCGCGATCGAGGTCAACCTCGACGACAAAGAGCCAGCGCTCGAGCTCCGCACGTTGCTCGCCGAGCTCTATCGCAAAGCCGATCAGTGGGAGCCGCTCGCTCGCCATCTGACCCGCAGCTTGCCGCTGATCAAGGACGAGCGACTCGCGCGCGACTTCGCTCGCGAGGCGGTGCAGCTCTACCTCACGCGACTCGGCTCGCCCGCGAAGGCGATTCCCGCGCTCGAGACCGCACTCGCGCTCGATCCGACCGACAAAGAGCTGCGGACCGCGCTCGCGGTCGGTCAACGGGTAGCCGGCAAGCTCGTCGAAGCACGCGCTGCGTTGGCCGAGCTCATCAACGACTTCGGTCGCCGGCGCTCGCCCGAGCGCGCCGCGTTGCACGTCGAGCTCGCCCGCGTCGCCCAAGCCGAAGGCAAGACCGACGAGGCGATGGCCGAGCTCGAGTCCGCGGCGAAGATGGACGCGTCGAATCCGGCGATCCAGAAAGAGCTCGCCGAGCTCGCCCGCTCGGTCGGTCAGCTCGACAAGGCGGAGCGCACGTATCGCGCGCTGCTGCTCGTCGTCCGGCGCACGCCGCCCGGCGATGACGAGAACGCGGTCGGCGCGAGCGAAGTGTTGTTCGAGCTCCACAAGCTGTCGGCGTCGCGCGGCGAATCCGACCAGGCGAAGGAGCTGCTCGAGTCTGCGATGGAGGCGGCGATCCAATCCGACGCCGAAGTCCGCCGGCTGCGCCGCAGCTTGCTCGCGCACAACGAAGGCGAGCTGCTGCTCAAGGTGCTCGGCAAGCGCCTCGACACGAACCCCGACGTGCACAGCCAAGCGCGTTTGCTCAGCGACATGGCCGATGCGCTCGACGGGCTCAACCGCGGTTCCGAGGCGCTCGACGCGCTGATCAAGGCGTTCGGCGTGATGCCGTCGCGGATCGATCTACACGAACGGGCGCGCGAGCTCGCGAAGAAGCTCGGCCAGACCAAACGGTTCGTCGATGCGGTCGACACGGTCGTCGATCGGCTGCGCCGCAAAGACGATCCGCCGCTGATCGCGAACCTCTTGATGCGCGCCGGCGATGCGCTCGAGAACGAAGGCGGCGACTTGCGTGGCGCGGCAAATCTATATCGCCGCGTCGAGATCCTCGGCGAGAAGCTCGCGGAGGCGTTCTACGCGCAAGCTCGGATCGCTGCGGCTCTCGGCGACACCGCCGAACAAGCGCGCACGCTCGACAAGATGTTCGAGCTCGCTGGCAGCGACGCCGAGCCGACCCCCGCGCAAGTCGATGCGTTGTATCGCCTCGCCGAAATCTTCATCGGCAGCGATTCGCGGCGCAAGCAAGGCGTCGAGCTGCTCGAGCGCGCGTTCGCGGCCGAGCCGCGGTGGGCGCAAGCGGGCCGGTTGCTCAAAGACGCCGCGGCTCGCGACGCGAGCGACGAGAAGATCCTCGCGATGTACGAGCGGGTCGCCCGCAACGGCGGCGATCAGGAGTTGCTGCTCGACTTCCTCGAGCGCCGCGCAGCGCTGCCCGGTGCGACGCCGCAGCAGATTCGCGAAGCGGTCGATCTCGCGGTGGAGCTCGCGCAGGATGCGCGGGCCGAAGCGTTGCTCGTTCGCGCCGTCGCTGCGGCGCGCGACACCGCCGATGGCATCGGCTCGGCACCGTGGGCGATGCTCGCGCTCGCCGAACGTCGACTCGCCGCCGGCGATCTGACGCAAGCGCGCGACCTGGTCTACGAGATCGCGCCGATCGTCGAGCCCGAGCACGTCGATGGCCTCGCGATGCGAATCGCGACTCGCGCGCTCGCTCATCGCAAGACCCAGCTCGCCGCCGATGTTTACGAGTTCCTGCGCGAGCGCAGCCCGGCGGAACGCGCGGTGTGGCAGCCGTTGCTCACGATCTATCGCGAGCTCGGCGATGGCGATCGGCTCGGCAGCGTCGTGTCGTCGACGTTGCCGAACCTCGTCTCTCCGGCCGAGCGCAACGCGCTGCGCATCGAGCACGTCAAATTCCTGATCGAGAACCTCAAGCGCCATCACGACGCGCTCGACGTGTTGCGCGATGCGCTGCGTGACGACGCCGACAACCTCGAAGCCGCCGAGATGTACGAAGCGACGCTGCGCGAGCTCGGCGACGACGATGGCATCGCGGAATTCCTCTGGTCGCGGTTCGAAGACGCGCAACGCCGCGGTCACCGCGACTCGACCGTCGATGTCGCGCTGCGGCTGGGCACGTTGCTCGAGAAGCAAGGCTCGCCCGACGTCGGTCGTGTCTATCGCGCGGCGTTGATCATCGCGCCAGACGATCGCGAGATCTTGCGCCGCGTGGTCAGCCAGCTCGTCGAGCACGACAACCCGCGCGAAGGCGCGCTGCTGATGGAGCGGTTGCTCGCGGTCGAGACTCCCGACCACGCTCCCGCACTCGCCGGCCGACTCGCGACGATGTGGGAAGCCGCGGGCGACGCCAAGGGCGTGCAACGCACGCTCGAGCTCGCGCATCGCTCGGCGCCCGACGATCGCGCGATCCACGATCGGCTCGAGCAGTGGTATCGCGATCGCGAGCTGTGGTCCGAGCTCGCCGAGCTGATGACCCACGACGCCGAGAATCTCGACGACGCGTCGGCGGTCGTTCGTCTGCGCGAAGCGGCGAGCGTGTACTCCGGCTTCCTCGGTCAGCCGCTGAAGGCCGCCGAGGTCCTGCGTAAGGCGCGCGCTCGAGCACCGAACGTACCCGAGCTCGTTACCGATCTTGCCGCGGCACTCGCGGCGGCGGGCGAGCTCGATGCGGCGCAGCGCGCGATCGGCGAAGCGCTCGGCAACGTGGCGGGTGAAGCGCGAGTCTCGCTGCTCGTGCTACGCGCGAGCTTTCGCCAGCAGCTCGGTGACGATGCCTCTGCGGTCACCGATCTCAGCGACGCATACGATCTCGATAAAGAACGCGTCGCAGAAAGCTTGGTCGCGGGCCTCGATCGGTTGCGCAGCCGCGCCGAGCGAGACGGCGACTTGCCGACCGAACGCGTCGCGACCCTGAAGCTCGCGCAGCTGCTGGTCTCGCACGGCGAGCTCGAGCGCGGGCGCGGCTTCCTCGTGGCGTGGATCGAACGCGATGCGCGCGATGCCGAGCCGCTCTACATGCTGTGTGATCTCGATGAATCGATCGAGCACTGGGATGGCGTTGCTGCGGCGGCGATGCGACTCGCGTACGTCACCGAAGGCGAAGCGCAGGTCAAAGCGGCGTTGCGCGCGACCTCGGCCTCGGCGAAGGCCGGTCGGCCGGGCGATGCGGTGCCGGTGCTCGAGGTCGTGTTCCAGGCACAGCCCGGCGTAGACGTGTTGCGCGACAAGCTGCGCGAGACTTACGAAGCCGCGGGCGAGTTCAAGTTGCTCGCCGGCATCCTGATCGCGGACGCCGACCACGGCAGCGATCCGGCCGCTCGCTACACGAACTACAAGCGCGCGGCCGAGCTGCTGCTCTATCAGCTCGAAGATGCCGCAGCGGCGCAGGTCCCGGCGCAGCGCGCGCTCGAGCTCCAGCCCGACGATCATTCCGCTCTGATGCTCAACGTCGATGTCCTGATCGCCTCGGGCCAGGTCGAAGACGCAGGTCGCACGCTCGAGGCCGCGATCGCGGCGCAGAAGAAGCGCACGCCCGAGCTCGCGGTGTTGCAACAGCGAATGGGTCGTGTCGCGGCGACGCTCGGCGACAAAGACGGCCAGCTCAACTGGCTCAAGAAGGCGTTCGACGTCGATCGCAAGAACGCCGAAGTTGCAGCCGAGCTCGCACAGCTCGCGACCGAGATCGGCGACTACGAGCTCGCACTCAAGCCGCTGCGGGCGATCACGCTGATGGACAACCCGGCACCGGTCACGCGGCCGATGGCGTTGTTGTGGGAAGCGAAGATCGAGCACGCGCGCGGCAATCGAGCGAAGGCCGAGCTGTGGGCGAAGAAAGCGTTGCGCGAAGACCCCGGCTTTGCCGATGCGCAGCAGTTCCTCGACGAGCTCGGCGGCTAACACGCGATGCGCGAGCTCGTCGCGATCCTAGCGCTGACGACAGCGTGCCAGCACCGCGAACCGCCGCCGCCGCTGACCTGTCACGAGCTCATGGATCGGCCGATCGGGGGGCCGGATAACCACGACGTACTGCAGGCGTGTGCGGCCCACTTTCGCCCGGGATGTGCGGCGGCGCTGCGCGGCGTCGACAAGGTCGCGGTCGGCGTGTCGAACGCGGTCATCGCCACCTGTCGCCGCGACTATCCCGAGCTTCCAGCCAGCAGCTCGACCCTCAAGTTTCTCGAGGCGGCGGACGAGCCGGCGGGCCCCGATCGTTGGGCCGTGGCGGGTGCCATCGAGCTCGCGCTCCGACCTCCGGCGGCCGTCGTGGAGATCACCGCGGATCAGATCACGGTGGGCGATGCAGCGTTTCCCGTCTCCGCCGCGCCGACGGACGCCGAGCTCGCTGGCATCGTCGCCGCGATCGTACGCGACGGCGGCGAAGGCGGCGCGATCATCCGGGGGAGCGAGCGCGCACTAGCCATCGCGGATGCGCTCGGTCGCGCGCTGCACGCGCGGTCGGTCGACGTGGTCTCGTGCCGGGCGGACGGCCGTAACTGCCCGCGTTAGCCGACCGAAAGCTCGACGGGCCCGCCAGCTGGCGAGCCCGTCGTGTCGTTCCGAAGTGCGGCTATTAGAGCGCGGTCACCGCGACCGTCGCGCCGTACACGCTCTGGCCATAGACCGTGACGTTCGTCGGCGCAACGCCGCTGCCGTCGAGCGGCAGGTCGTACGTCGAGGTCAGCTCGATGCCGACCGGCACGTCCTGGATGTGGCCATCCGCGTACTGGACGCCGACCGACTGCACGAACGTCGCGCCGCCATTCGCCGCGAGCTCGATCGTCGACACCGTGCTGTACTCCGGCGCGATCGCGACGGCGAGCTGGCCACCGTAGATCGGGGCCGGCGCGCACAGCGAGATCCACGGCCGCGTGAACCGGCCACCGACGTAGAACCGGTCGCGCTCGAGGCGCACCTGCTCGAGTCGATTGCGCTCGATCCGCTCGCCGCGAACTTCGGCGCGCTGCTCGGCCGCGCGCACTTCGCCGCGCTCGATTTGTTCGCCGCGGACTTCACCGCGCACGTACGCGCCGCGGTTGTCGTTGTTGCGCACGACCGGACCGTGACCGCGCTCGACGATCGGGCGAATCGGCGTCGGGCGAACCGCGACGTTGTGAACCGGAGCGACGTGGGTCGCTTCGACGTGGACCGGCGCCGGGTGCGCCATCGCAAGGGTCGAGGAACCGAGAATCAACGTGGTGATGAGGGCTTTGATCATCATGACTGCATCTCCTACGTAAGTTGTGACGATGAGGAAGCGGCGCGATTCACGCCGCGGGTGTGAAGCAACGTGAAGTTAGGCGGCGAGGATCTCGAACGACGAGTGCTGGCCACCGACTCCGAACACCTGGATGTCTTTGATCTGGCGCTCGCCGCCTTGCAGCGGGATGGTCAGCGACGGGTTGCGCGTGTCGAGCTTGTCGTACGGATACGCGCGCTGCTGCTTGCCGTTCGCGAACGTGATCACGACGCGCTCGATCGTGTTCTTGCCCTCGGTCACGAGCTTGAGCTCGTTGTACCGGTTCCACGAACCGACCCGGATATCGGCACGCTGGTTGGTGAGCCGATCCTTGGCCGACAACACCGTCCACTCCGACACGGTCGGCGCGCACTCGACGTGCTGCGCGGTGAGCAACCCGTGAACCGGCGCGGGCGCCGCGTTCGCGGCGGCGGTGAGCGCGAGGGCCGACGAGCTGACGACCAGGGTAGCGATAAGGGCTTT
>CAZDGY010000048.1:0-15234 GCA_964504685.1 uncultured Kofleriaceae bacterium
TCGGCACAGGCCGCGCGTGAATGCGAATCGCGAAGTGCGAACGTGTCGTGTTCGGCGATGCCGATCTTCGATGGCCGCCAGCCGTCCTCGGTGTGGCACGCGGCGCACGCGCGGCCCGGAAACTGCGCACCGTGGACGTTCGCGTGGCAGCTCTCGCACGTGCGCTTGGTCGCGGCTGCGAATTTGTCGTCGGTGTGGCACGTCTCGCACGCGACGCCGCGGTGGCGTCCGCTCAGCGCGAAGCCGACCTCGGGACGATCGTGGTCGAACGTGCGCGTCTTCCAAGTCATCGACGAGTGACACTGCGAGCACTCGCCTAGCGGCGCGTGCGGTCGCTGCTTGTCGTGACACGACGCGCATTCGAACGACGTGGGCGTGAACCGGAAGCTCGGGTGGCACGACAGGCACGTCGCACTCTGGTGCTTGCCGGGGAGACGCGACGGCGGGAACCGGTGGACGTAGCTCACTCGATTCCAGCCCGCGACCGTATGGCACGTTTCGCACGCGCGCTTGGTGCCGCCGTGTGTCGGCGCATGACACTGCGCGCACGCCTGCTGCGCCGTGAGATGGGCGCCCGAGCGATGGCAGCTGGCGCACGTCAGCTGCGCGTGGCCTCCGGCGAGCGACACCTTGTGATCGGCAAGCGTGCGGGTCGCCGGCTTCCAGCTCTCGGCGCGGTGACACTTCGCGCAGTCGCTGCCGAGCGCTCCCATGTGAGCGG
Organism: uncultured Kofleriaceae bacterium; assembly: GCA_964504685.1. Taxonomy (GTDB): domain Bacteria; phylum Myxococcota_A; class Polyangia; order Haliangiales; family Haliangiaceae; genus JABFXX01. Next base: position 722 of record CAZDGY010000048.1, read on the forward strand.
TGTCGGCATGGCACCGCGCGCACGTGCTCGCGATGCCGACCCACTTCGACGACCCAGCTACGTTTGGATGGCAGCGTTCGCACGCGAGTTGCGCGTGCTGTCCCTCGAGCGGGAAGATCGCGACGCGATGATCGAACGGGTTCGGTGGTGCAGGCGACAATGCCGCATCGCGGCCGCCGTGGTCCTTGTGGCAGTCGACGCACGGCTTGGCCTGAACCGTCGCATGGAACCCGATGCCGCGCGCGATCCGGTCCGCGAGGGTCGTATGACAGCCGAGGCACAGCGCCGCCGGGACGCCGCCCATCGCGACGTGGCAGCGGTTGCACTGCGATTCGAGCGCCGCGTGCGCGCGCGCGAGCTTCCCGGGCGAGACCGACCCCGGCTCGGCGCGCACCGCGCTCGGAGCCACGATCACGAGCAAGATCGCGAGCGCGAGGTGCCTCATCGGCTCCATCCGATCTGGATCAGCGCGCGCGCCCCGGCGCCGTGGAGATCGAGCTCGAAGTCGAAGCCTCCGAACCACGCCCCATGGGTCAGGAACGTTCGCGCGAACCCGTAGCTGCGCGCTTCGAGCGTATACGGCGCGCGCTGATCGTCGACCTCGTCACCGGGGTTCGTCGAGACCTCGTCGCCGATCGCCGCCACCGCCGCTGCGCCGATCGCGAGCTCTGCGCGCGCCGTCTTGAGCCCGATGCTCGCGCGGTACAGCAGCGTCCGGGTGTTGGCAAGGCCGGGGAGTGTGCCGGCACCTTGATCGCTGTCGAAGCCAGCGCCGAGTTGGACGTCGAGCATGCCGCGCCGCCACTGGGCGGTGACCTGCGCGCGCTGTGCGTAGCGATGATCCCCGAACACGCGCGCGCGATAGCGAGCATCGACCCGCCACGCGCGGCCCCGCCGCCACGTCGCGCGCAGCGTAGCCTCGACGAACGATCCGTCGAGCGCCGCGAGCGCCGCGGCGTCGGCGACCTGGCCGAGCTTGGTCCGCATCGCGGCGGCGGTGCCGTCGATACGTAGCTCGCCCATCCGCCAGTCGACGAGCCCATACACTGCTTGCGATCCGAACCAGATGTTGTCGAGTTGCGGGTTGTCGGCGATGCGCGCGGGCGTCGTCGCGTAGCTGACGAGGTATCGACTGCCGGCGGTCGCACCGCCGGTGATGTAGAGGTGGTCGCCGATCGGTGCGAGCAGCTCGGCATCGACGAACTGCTCGGGCGTCTTGATGTTGTCGCTCACGCCGAGGCCGCGATAGATCTCGACCCGATCCGAGGTCGCCGCGTATGACAGAGCGGCCTGGATCGGGCCGCGGGTGGTCAACGCAGCGCCGACGAGCGGAAGCGGAGCCGGTGACGCCGTGAGTAGCGTCTCGACGCGTGCGTTCGTGAACGACCGCGAGCCGCCGAACACGCCGAGCTCGAGCGAGCTCCACCGCGCCGCGATCTCTCCGCCATCCGCGATCAGCCAGAACCCTCCGGGCACGCGAAACCGGCCGACCGTGAACGCGAGGTGATCGATCGATCGGTCGACGTACGACAACTCGTGTAGCTCGCGACGCGGCGTGGTGCCGATCAGCGACTCGCGGTCGACCGCGTCCAAGACGACCTGGCGTGCCGCGTCCTTCCACTCGAGATGTGCAGACCATGCGACGTCGGCAGCGTTGTCGGTCGTGATCCCTGGAGTCGTCGCGATGTAGCTGTCGACTGCGACGAGAGCGCTAACGGTGGAGTCGGCGCGCGCGGGCGCCCCACCGACGATCAGCGCGGCGATGACGAGGTCAGGTCGCATATAGAAAGTGCGCGAACACGTGGAGGGTGGTGATCCCGAGCAGCAGGACCGCGATGGGCTTGTGAAACAGCGTCCAGCGCGAGAACCAGCGATCGGCGACCTCGAGCGCCGAAATCCACGAAGCGATCGTGATCGCACGACACAGCAGGCGGTTTTGTGTGGAGGTGAGGTTCGGGTCGGCTCGGAGCTCGCGCAGCACCTTGCGGCGGTCGACATCAAGCGCGATCAGATCGATCACGCCGCGGCATGGGCGGCGCACCCGGATCGGTACCGCCACGCCGACGCACGCCGCGTCGAGCTCGGCGTATGCGATCGCGTGGCCGGCGCGGGCGCGTGGAATGAAGCTATAGAGGTAGCGTCCGATCACGCCGGTGATGACGACGAGCGTGACCAGCGCGAAGTTGATCGCGGCGAGCCCCGCGTTCATCGAGATCCCGACGCTGTGGTACGCGACGAGCACGAAGCCCTGAAAACCGAGAAAGATATGAGCGTCGAGCCAGGCGCGCAGCGACCCAACGTTGCGAAGCGCGCGAACGCGCCGCCGCACCGAGTACAGCTGCATCGCGATCATCGATCCCGCGCCGGCCCAGCCGAGCTCGTAGGTCAGCGGTGGCTGGGCGTGAAACATCGCGACGAGCGTTCCGAGGATCGTGATCTCGCCGACCAGGATCGTGACGTACGCCCATGGCAGCACCGGACGATCGGAATCGATCGCGAGATCCGGGGAAGTCGAAGCGACCATTCTGCTAGTTGTGCAGCGCGTATGCCACGCGTCGCGGCACGGACGATCGGCGCGTCGCCTTGGCCGGACGAAACCCCCATGAGCGGCCCCGGTACAACTTGAACCGGGCCGATCCAGATAGACCCGTGACGGGTCGCCAAGTGCCGATGATCGTGCGGCCCGCCGGTTGCAAAACCGTCCGGCATGTACGAATCACGAGAGCCTGTCTGGACTCGCGCGCTGCAACGCACCGCACGCGGAACCATTCCGTTGCCGGCTACGTTGATGGCACGAGGCTCGGCTTCACCGATCTCGACGACGCCGCCGGTCGGCTTCGACGAGGTCACCAAGCTCACCACGCTCCCACCGCAACCGCGGCGGCGGTTCGGCGCTCTCCTCTACCTCTTGAGCATCGTCGTGATCGGGGCAACCGTCACGGCCGCCGGTGCGCGGATGTGGCGCGAGGCCCGCCAGCACGGCGTCCCGATCCCGGCCGCCGTTGCGAGTGTCGCCGACGGCAGGCTCGAGCTCTCCGCCGACCGCCGCACGATCGCGAGGATTGCCGCCGACCGAGCGCGCTGGATGTCCACGCAGCCGGCCGCGGTCGACACGATCGAAGTCACCGGTGGCTTGGTGCTCGGTCGCACGAGCGGCGCGCTGGTGGCCATCGATCTCGACTCCGGCAACACTCGGTTCACCTGGGCGATGCCTGCCGGAGAGCGCTGGGGGGTGCAACCACCCACGGCGCTCGGCTCGTGTCTCCTCACGATCTCGGTCCACGGCGACGATGCGTTCGCGCGGTGCATCGACGTCACCACCGGTGTGCAGCGGTGGCTTGCCAAGATCTCCGGCGGCCGTGAATGCCGCCAACCGCCACTCGCGGTTCCGGGCGCATATCTCGTGCAGTGTCCCGGCTGGACCACCGTCATCGATGACCACGATGGGACCGTCAACTTCGACGCCGGCGGGGTCGGTCTGGTCCAGCGCGACCCACCGATCCTGCTCCGTGGCGGCGCGCGGCCGTCACTCGCACCGTGGTCGGCCAAGCACTTCACGCATTCGGGAACGGTCGTCCGCGGCGCGCTCGATGCAGCGAGCTCGGCTGTGCTGCACGGCGGCCGGGTCGTGGAGCGCGCGAGCAGCGCTAGCACCAAGCTCGCCGTGATCGCTCCGAAGACCGGCCTTCCGATCGTCGTGTCGGTGTCCGAGCTCCAGCTCGCCGACGACACGCCGCTGGTGCTCGACTGCGGTGGCGGCACGTCTCCGCGGTTCCAGCTGCTCGAGCTTGCACCGCGCCCCGGTGCGACGTTCGATTCGTCGACTGCGCAGAACCGCGTGTTCGCGTTGCTCGATGTCGAGGCCGGTCGGATCGCCTGGACGAGCAATCGGATCGTCCCGGTGCAGCGCGCTGGTGCGGCGGTGGCCCCGATCTGCCTGCACGGACAGTACTTCGTACCGATCGAGCTCCACGATGACACAAACCTCGCAGTCTCGGCGCTGTGGATCGTCGACGCGGAGTCCGGCACGACGAGCGCCGCGTTCGCGTTCGATGCGAGCGCCGAGACGAGCTTCGCGGAGCTGACCGCTGATCAGATCGGCGCTGACCGGATCGTCGGTGTCAATCGGCGCGGCGCGTACGAGCTGCGCTGGCAGCCAGGGGGGGCGCTGCCCGATGTCCTCGGGCTGTACGACGCTCGCCCCACGCTGCAGCGCCTACTCGGCCGGTTGCCGTGATCTACATGCGATCGGGGCAGAGCGCGTTCGATGCCCACACGTCGCGGGTAGTGCCGGTCGAGCTCCATGGGTACTCTTATCAGGTGATCCGGGGTCCCGAAGTGCGCACGCTGCTCATCACGCATCGCGGGCGGATGACCGTCGTCGAGCTGCCCGAGCGAGGCACCATCGTCATCGGGCGGTCGACCAGCTGCGACGTGTTTCTCGACGACAGTGAGGTGTCGCGCCGCCACACCGCGATCCACGTCGAGCCAGCTCAGGTCTACGTCGAGGATCTCGGCAGCCACAACGGCACCCTGTTTTGGCTCGAGACCGCGCCCGACACCGACGAGACGCAGACTCGCCGCCAGACCGAACAACGCCTCGTCCCGAATCAGCCGCGGCTGCTCGCCGCCGACGTCGTGATGCAGATCGGGACCGCGATCCTCACGTTGCAGTCCGCGAGCCGCAAGCACCGACTGGAGAGCCAGCCCGGCGTCCCGGGATTCGTCGTCGTCGATCCGGCGATGCGGCGGGTGATCGATCTGGTCGATCGGATCGCGTCGACCAACTTGTCGGTGCTGTTGCTGGGTGAGAGCGGTTCCGGAAAAGACATGTTTGCCCGCTATGTCCACGAACGATCACCGCGCCGCGTGAACCGGTTGGTCAGCCTCAACTGCGGCGCGCTGCCGGAGACCTTGCTCGAGAGCGAGCTGTTCGGTCACGAGAAGGGCGCGTTCACCGGAGCCATCGCGGCCAAACCCGGTCTGTTCGAGGCCGCCGCGGGCGGCACGCTGTTTCTCGACGAGGTCGGCGAGCTACCGCTCGTGTTGCAGGTCAAGTTACTGCGCGTGCTCGAGGATCGTCAGGTGCTGCGGGTCGGCGCGCTCGAGCCGCGCACGGTCGACGTGCGCTTTATCGCCGCGACCAACCGTGATCTCGAGCAACGGATCGCGGACGGCAAATTCCGAGAGGATCTGTACTACCGGCTCAATGGGATCGCGTTGCACATCCCCGCGCTGCGGCAGCGCCCCACCGACATCATCCCCCTCGCTGAACGATTCATCGGCGACTTCAGCGCGCCGTTGAACAAGCAACCACTGCCGCTCTCGGACGCCGCGAGTGCGAAGCTCTCCGGCTACAACTGGCCGGGCAACGTCCGCCAGCTCAAGAACGTCGTCCATCGCGCGCTCGTCATGTGCAACGGACACGAGATCGGCGCCGACGACATCGTCCTTCCGGAGCGCGAGTCGCGGCCCTCGCTCCCGAGTTCCGAGCTTGGCCCCGAGGACCTGCGGCAGCGCGCCGAGGATGCTGAGCGCCGCCAGATCCTCGACGCGCTCGAAGCGTGCGCTGGGAACCAGACGCGTGCGGCGCAGCGACTCGGAATCACGCGGCGGGCTCTGGTACGACGGCTGGAGAAGTTTGACCTCCCGCGACCTCGCCGAGATCCGCGGACCGACGAGGACTGAGTCACTTACTGTGGTGTTAAGAAAATGTCGCCATCTGATCGGATGCTCGTGACCGGTCGCGCGTTCGGCCTTGACGCCGAACCCGCGATGCCTTCAGCTCGTAGGGTGGTGGTTGGATCCCCGCCTTCTCGGGTGCTTGCCGGTCGCTACAAGCTCGTGAAGCACCTCGCGAGCGGCGGCATGGCCCAGGTGATGCTCGCGCGGACTACCGGGCTCGAAGGGTTCGAGCGTTACGTCGTGGTGAAGCAAATCCACGTCGAGCGTGCGCGAGATCCGCACGTGGTCAAGATGTTTCTCGACGAGGCGCGGCTCGCGGCCTCGCTCCATCACGCGAACATCGTGCAGGTCCACGATGTCGGCCAGGATCAGGGCGAGTACTTCATCGCGATGGAGTACATCCACGGCGAAGATCTGCGTGCTCTGCTCTCTCACCTCAGCGCCTCGCGCAAACACCTCCCGCTGGAGTACGTCGTCACGATCGTGTCGGCCGCGGCCGCGGCCTTGCATCACGCGCACGAGCAGCGTGGGCCGGATCGTGCGCCGCTCGGGCTCGTCCATCGCGACATCTCGCCGGCGAACATCCTCGTGGGCTACGACGGCAACGTGAAGGTCGTCGACTTCGGGATCGCGAAGGCGATGGACCAAGCGAGCGAGACGCACTCGGCGGTCAAAGGCAAGATCTCGTACATGTCCCCCGAGCAGTGCACGGGGCGACGAGTGGATCGCCGCACCGACGTGTTCGCGCTCGGGATCGTGCTCTACGAGCTGTACACCGTGCGCCGTCTGTTCAAAGCGAAGAGTGACTTCCTGACGATGAGCGCGATCCTCACGGGCAAGATTCCGCCACCGTCGTGCCACCGCCCTGATCTCCCCGCGGAGCTCGACGCGATCACGATGAAGGCGCTGGCGCTATCGCCCGACGATCGGTTCCAGACCGCCGACGAGCTGCGCGTCGCGCTCGATCGATTCGCGAGGAATCACGGGCTACGCACGTCGACGACGTTACTCGCGGACTACATGATCGAGCAGTTCGGCCGCCGCCCCGAGCCGTGGCTCGTCGCGGACACTAGCGAAGTGCTCGCGTCGCTCGACGCCGACTTCGATGACTCGGCGAGCGGCGTCGCGACCGTGTCCGCGGAGGTGCCGATCAACATGCCGGCAGCGCCGAGCTCTCCATTAGCGCGGGCACGTAGCGCCGAGACCGCGGGGCGACAGGTACCTGCCGCGGAGGCGTTCACCGGTGCCGAGCCGAGCTCGACCGGCACGCCGATGGCGTGGCCGGTGCCGCCGAGCCCGTTGCGGCGCAGTTGGATCCTCGCCAGCGCGCTGCTCGCGCTCGGTGCGGGGATCGCCGTGGCGATCGTGACCGTCGGCAACAAGGAGCTCACGCACGCGACGCCGGTGACGCCAACCGCGCCGACCTCCGCGGTGGTCGCGCCGTCGCCCGCGGCGGCACCGCCGGTGCCCCCGACACCAACGCCCACTGCGGCCGAGGCTACCGGTAGCGCAACCGCGTCCGCTCCGGTCGCGGCGACACCGACAACGGCCGCGCCGCCTGCGCCCGACACGATCGCGCCGGCGCCCACCGGCACGACGACGAAACGCAAGCCGCTGCGCAAGCCAAGGCCCGCGACAACTTCGACGACGACGTGGGATCCGGACACGCTGTTCCCGGAGTCTGGGCCGTGACCCGCGCCGTTCTGCTCGCGATTGCGCTCGTCGCCCTTCCGACCGGCGCGCACTCCGACTCCAAGACCGAGGTCCAGCAGCACGTCGCACGAGCGCGCGAGGCCCACGCCGCGGGCAAGTACGACGAAGCACTGAAGGAGCTCACCCTCGCCTTCGCACTCGATCCTCAGCCGAAGCTGCTGTACGCGATCGGTCAGGTTCACGTGAAGCTCGGCGATTGCGAGAGCGCGACGGCGTTCTACCAGCGATTTCTCGCAACGCATCCCGCGCGCAACGACGCCGCGGTCGCGCGTCAGGCGATCGCGAAGTGCGAATCGGTGAAGCCCGTGAAGCTCGTGGCGGCGGCTCGGCCGGAGCCGGAACCGGAGCCCGAACCCGCACCGCAACCGCAACCGCAACCGCCACCGCCGGTCAGGGCGATCGAGCTACCGGCGACGAAACCGATCGAGCCAGCGCCGCTACCCCCCAAGCGCGCCGCGGCGGGCTGGTACACCGACGGGATCGGCGATGCGCTCGTCCTCGGCGGGGTCGCGGCCGGGGTCGTCGCCGGCCTCAGCTATCACGCGGCGCTCGGCGACCGCGACGCGGCCGACGCCGCTTCCGGCTATCAGCGCTACGCCGATCTGTTCGATCGCGCACAGCGCGATCGAGAGCTTGCGATCGGCGGCGCGATCGGCGGCGCGGTGCTCGTGACGGCCGGCATCGTGCGTTACGTCGTGCACGACCGACGGCCGGCCGAGCGCGCCGTCGGTATCGAGCTCGTGCACGGTCGTGCGATGCTCACGTACGGAGGGAGCCTGTGACCCGTGCACTACTAGCGATGATCGCCCTGGCGGCCGGCTGTCTGCGTGGCGCGGACGGTTATCACTGTGCGACCGCGAGCGACTGCGAGCTCGACGGCGTCGCGGGCCGATGCGAAGCGGTCGGCTACTGCAGCTTTCCAGACGCGACGTGTCCGGGGGGCAGCCGGTTCGGCGGGTTCTCCGGCCCCGACTCGAACCAGTGCACTACCGTCATGGATGCTGGCGTCGACGCCAATGACACGCCGCCGCAATTCGTGAACTTCGCCAAGATGGACAACGCGTCGGACGGCACGTCGGAACAAACGGTCACGATCCCGGTCGTGATCCCGTCCGGATATACAAACCTGTTCCTGATCGTTGCACTCGCCGTCGCGGGCGACGGGCCGATCGAGACGATCACATACGACAACCGCACGTTGACACCGGTGAGGACCATCACGGGCGATCAGCTCGATTCGTATGCACACTCGGATCAATGGCAGCTCGTCGCACCGCTGGTCGGGACGTACGACGTCGTGATCAAGATCGCGGCGGGCAGCCACTCGATCCACGCGGTGGCGATGGTGTTCGCCGGCGTCAACCAGACCAACCCGGTGTTCGCGACCGCGGCGGACTCGTCGTTGATCAGCGGCGTCGCGGCTACCTCGTCCGTGCTGGTCGACAGCGCGGCCAATCAGCTCGTCGAGTCTACGACCGCGCAGGCCAACAGGGTCGACCACGTCGGTCCCGGCGAGACCGAGCTATATGTCGACAACCTGGGCATGATGACCTCGCTCGACAACAGCGGCGCCTCCATTGCACCGGCCAGCGCACCTTCGACCACGATGGTCTGGACGTATGGTGGTTCCGACGACTATCAGACGATCGCGGTCGCGCTCCAGCCGTGAAGCCGGCGTGGTCGAGCCCTGCTGACGAGCTCGCGCGAATGATAGCGTCGGAACGTGAACACCTCTAGCTACAGCATCGTAGCGGTCGGCGTCATGCTCGTCGTATTCATCCTGTCGCGGCTGCTCGCGTCGAAGCGCCAGCTTCCGCCGTTGCCCGATTTCGGGCCGAGGCCGCTCGCGGATCTACCCCGCTTCTATCCGCTGAAGGAGCCGCCGCTCGCGTGGGAGGGCGGGCGCGGCTGGAACGTGAATGAGGAACCGCCTTCGTTTGCGGCGCCGGCCCCTCACTCTCGTCTTCAATTTCCTCGTCGCGGCGATCGAGGGCGTGGCGTTCGATCCCTCGGCCCTCGGCCCCAGTGCGCCGCCAGGCTGCGGTCTGCTCACGATTTCGACGCCCTCGGGGACGACGTTCGTGGTCGCGTCGTCGGGGTTCGCGCAGACGCTGAAGACCGCGATCGACCGGGCCCGCTGAGTAGTCCAATCGCGTGCTCGGCTCGGCATGCCGCTTGTATTGCGGGAGTGCATGGCAGCGACGTGTCTCACGCGCGATATCGGCGAGCTGTATGTCGAAGGCGATCGAGCCTGCGCTCGCGGGGACATGGTCGCGCTCGCCGACATCGCCGAGCACGTGGTCGTGCACACCCACGAGCCGCTTCACTGCGAGCTCGAGCCACTCGCACGCGAATGTCTCGATCCCGAGCACGGCGCCGAGGCGTGGAGCCGACTCAAGCAGCGGCTCCAGCCCCTGGCCGTGTGTTTGTGATCGGTCTGGCTCGAGCAAACGCGCGCGCACCTTGCGCGGTCGCGCGAGCTGAGCCGCAGGAGCTGCGCGATCGGTCCTCCACTGCGGCGGCCCGATTGGCGATGTTCATGCATCGAGCCCTGCCATGAGGGAGCGCAAGTGCATTACGTGTCCGCTGACCGACAGAATCACCGGGATCGATCTCGACCGGACGCGGGTCGGGATCGTGATCGAAGCCTGCGACCGCTACGACCCTCGCAGCGCGATCGCATGCAACCGCGAGTGTGCGCGGCGGATGGATCGCGCCGAGCGCGCCGAGGGCGACGATCGCCGAGAACGAGTCCTCGTGGTCTTCTCGGGCCGCGACCGGCGCAGCGAGTCGGTCGCGAGGGTATTAGCGGAGACCTTCGTCGCCGATGGCTTGGACGTCGAGCTCGGCAACGCCGATACGGGTGCGGCGCCTCCTGCCGACTACGACGCGGTAGTCATCGGCTTCGGCGTGCACGCGACTAGTGTGAACGACTACATCGCCTGTCATCGCGACGCCCTCGCGGCGCTCCCCGCGTTCGTCTTCTTCGTCACGCATGAGCTCGTCGCTCCTGACACCGACGAGCTGCTCCGCGCATTGAACCGGCGCACGCGTTGGGAACCTACTGGCGCAGCGACGTTCAGGACCCCGCACGTCAAGCACGGTGCGTTCTGTGGCTGGCTCGCGCGGTTTCGAGATCGCTCGCGCGCTTCGCTGCCTCGCGTCGACTGGGCGATCCCCGTTCGCGCGTGGGCTCTGCAGATCGCCGACGCCGTCCCGGCCGCCGCGGATTCGTGACGGCCCTAGCGTTTCGCGGTCGTTCAGATCGCGCACGTTTCGCGCGACCTCGGGCACGAAATGCCATTCGTTCGCGAGGTGCGCGTGGTCCCGCACCTGCGCACTGGCGCGCACCTTGCTCTTCGGTCTTGCACAACCCTTATCAGGAGCAGCGACATGACCGATATCGTGAAGAAGAACGGCGGACAGCAGATGACCCAGGTCGACCCGATGCGCGCGATGCGCGAGTTCTTGCGCTGGGATCCGTTCCGCGAGATGGCGCCGGCGTTGCCCTCGCTCGACCTCGCGGGCTTCAATCCGAGCTTTGACGTGACCGAGAACAACGACGCGTTCATGTTCAAAGCGGACCTGCCGGGCGTGACCAAGGACGAGCTCGAGATCTCAACGACGGGTAACCGGCTGCAGATTTCGGGCAAGCGCGAGATCGGCCACGAGACCAAGAACGACACCGTCTACACGTACGAGCGCCAATCGGGCAGCTTCACGCGTTGCTTCACGCTGCCTGACGGGGCTGATGTCGAGCACGCCAAGTGCGAGCTCAAGGATGGCGTGCTCACGCTCGCGGTTCCGAAGAAGCCCGGTGCGCAAGCCAAGCAGATCGCGATCTCGACCGGCACGTCGAAGTCGTGACGACCTAACCGGCCGGTCGAGCCCGGCGCGAGTCGGCGCCGTCGCTCACATGCAGGTCGTGAACGGCGGGCACGCAGGCGCGCATTGCGACCAGCAGTCCGGGTCGGCGCAGCCGATCAGGCCGTCGCCATCGAGGTCACTCGTGCCCGCGCAATCCTCGAACGGCGTGGAGCTCTGCCAGGTGCGATGCAACATGAACCGCGACGTCCCATCGGCCCCGATCTGGAACAGCTCGCCGGTCGACTGATCGAATACGGTCGATCCGACGAGCTCGATCGGCGGCGGCGCGAAGTCGTTCCAGGACGCGCCGTCGCGCTCGACGTCGTGGGGAACGCCGACGAACTCGACCGAGCCCCGTCGCGCGTTCGTGATCGCCGTGTAGCCGGTGCCCGGGCCCACGACTTGACTCCAAACGTCGTTCGCTAGCTGCATGGTGTCGTTCGGCGTGGTGCCGACCATCGCTCCATTGCGGGCGTCGAACGCGATGCTGGTAAGCGGCGGTCCGGCGAACGCTCGTGCCTGAGTCTGTTCGTCGATCACCACGGTGTAGACGGTGCCGGTGAACAGCTCGGAGTACGACGCGACGAGCGTCCGGGTCGACGGATCGAACGCGATGGCTTCGGGGTGCAGGATCGCTACGCTCAAGTCCGTCAGCTGCCAGCTCGTGTCGCCGAGTACGGCGAGCTGCCCGTTCGCGACCCCGACGACGCTGCCGCGGACCGGATCGTAGGCGAGTGACGGCATCAGATCGCCGGCGTCGGTGGGAAGTAGACTCCACGTCCCGGTCCATGCCCAGGTCTCGGATAGCGTCGCTGCCGGACCGGCACAGACCAGTCGTTGTCGTGCTTCGTCGAAGCTGCACGCCTGATCGACTGCAGGCGGCGGCGTCGTTCGAGCCACGACAGTCCAGCCTGTGCCGCGGTCTTCGACAACGTCATCGGGCACGCCGCTCGCGCCATCGCCGCCGAACACGACGCGCACGCCGCGAGTCGCGTCGAAGCCCACCGAAGGGTGATTGCGCGTGCCGGGCACCGCGGTCAGGCTCGACCACACCGAACCGTTCCAGCTCTGCACGGGCGTCGATCCGCTGGACGCCGTGCTGCCGATCACCACGACGTGCGCGATGGACGGATCGTAGAACGCTGACCAGCCACCCGTCGCGGCCATCGCCGGCGCCGAGCTCGACCAGCCGGTGCCATCCCACTCTGCCGTGACGGAGAAGCCACCGACCGATCCGACCAACACAACGCGGCCGCGGGCTCGGTCGAACGCGATCGCGAGATCGGTGGCGCCGGCGTCGGCGCCCGGCACGGTAACGCTCGTCCACGCCCCGGTCGCACCATCGAGGGTCGCCGCGACCAAGGTGTTGCTGGTCGTCGTGCCGAAGCCGACCATGTTCGCGTGCGCCTCGTCGTACGCGATCACGAAGCTGCTCGCCGCCGGTGCGTTCGTCGTGGTGCCGCTCGTCCATGTCGCGCCGTCCCATTCGTAGACCTGGTCGCGCGAGGGATCCGGCACGAGGATGTCCGACCCCATCGGCGCGGCCGCGATCACGACGAGCCGAGAGCGCGCGGTGTCGTACGCGACGCTGTAGTCGGCGCCGGTCCGCGGACCTCCAGTGCCGGCGACCGACCACTGCGTGCCGTCCCACGCCCACACATTGCCGTCCGCGACCAGCACGACCTTACCGAGCGCCGGATCGAACGTCGTCCACCGCGGCTCGGCTTGTGATGGGCCGAGATCCGCCACTGTCCATGTCGCAGTCTCGACGAGGCACCGCGAATCGCAGCCATCGTGTGACTCGAGGTTGCCGTCGTCGCATTCTTCACCGAGCTCGAGATCGAGCGCTCCGTCACCGCACTGCTCGCGGGACAAGCAGGTGGCGCTGCAGCCATCGCCGTCGATATGATTGCCGTCGTCGCACAGCTCGCCAGGGTCGATGATGTGATTGCCGCAACCCGGATCGACGCAGATCTGATCGAGGCAGTAGCCGATCACCTGCGCCGCGCGGCACGCGGTGTGATCTGCCATCCCGATGCACGCTTGCGCTTGTGCCGGCGTGATGCATCCACCGTGCACGATGTCGCACTGCGTGCCGGCCGGACATGCGACGTCGTCGGGGCAGGCCACCAGGTTGTCGGCGACGCAGCCCGCGAGGCCCAGGATCAGGATCGCCGCGCGCTGTGCCCAGCTCATCGCCGTAGATGGTAACCCGACAGCGGCGGCAGCTCGTCGCGAATCGAGCGTGGTCAGTGTCACGTGCGGAACCGGCGCGACAAAGCAGCCTCGTGTGGCGTTTCAGCGGTCGCACCAGCGTGCCGATTACGAGCCGAGTCGCCACGTGTGGCGGCAATGTGCGACCCGAATCCGCTCGGCGAACGAGCTCCGTCGAGTCCAATCACCGCGCAGTCTCATGGCGAGATGTCTGAGTCCGCGGAGGCGGTCATGTCTTCGACCTCGAACACCTCGACAAGATACTCTCGATCATCGAGCTCGATGACAATGGGCTCAAGCGGCTCGGCCTCGTTCGCGGGAACGCGTTCCCAAAACAGCTCGATCCCAGGCGCGTAGCTCCCAGACTCGAACCCAAGCGGCATCGCTATGCATGCTCCGTTCATGCTCCGACACCGTGCAAGACGAGAGCCGCGCACACGCTTGTCATCGCGGTAATGGCCACCGACTTGCAATTGGACGCATCATGAAGAAAACGCAATTGAAGCCCCAGGTAGCCAACGCGTCCCCGAAAGCGAGGAGCTGACCATGCTGATGATCCTTGTCATCCTGTTGGTACTCGCACTCCTAGGCGGAGGCCTCGGACATAGCCGAGCCGGGCTCGCGGGTTGGTCGCCTGCCGCGATCATTGCCGTCGTCCTCGTAATCATGCTGGTCACCGGCCGGCTATAACCGCGCAGATATCGATCGATGCTCGCTGTGAAGCGTCCCGCGTTTCCCAGCGAGCGATCGGCCATGGCGTTGCCTACGAGGGCCGCGACGCTTCGGACGCGAAGGAGACCTTCCACGCGTCAAGCGACAGGTCCACCGGCGGCTCGACCGCGGCGCCGGCGACGACACCGTCCATGAAGTCGAGGAACCGTCCGCCAAAGTTAGGGCGCGCGAGCTTCTCCATGCAGCTCGCAAGCCGGGGTTTCTCGCTAATAGCCGGGCGCCAGCAACGACGGTTTCGAACGCGTCGTCGTTCAACAGCCCCTCTTCACGTTGATAGAACGAGTCTTCGAAATGGAAGAAGA
>CAZDGY010000049.1:0-15213 GCA_964504685.1 uncultured Kofleriaceae bacterium
CGGTCGAGTCGGCGTGGTTGCCGCCGATTGCTAGCACCCAGTTGTCGATCGACGCAGCGCACAGGTTCGCGCGCGCGATCGGCAGCGCGGGAGCGGTCTGCCAGGCACCGTCCGCGCCGGTCGCGACCGGAACCGGCGGCGCCGCATCGGGCAGGGCCACGGCCTTCGACGAGCAGGCGGCGACGAACAGCACGAGAGACAAACGAGGCATCCGGCGGACCTTCCTGCTCGGCGCTGCCGACCGCAAGGATGAGGTTGTTGCAACGCGATGACGGTGTTGCGCTAGCGACGCGGCACGATGAGGCAGGTCCGCGCCATCGCACGGCAATCCGGCGCTTTCATCGTCGGCCGACGTCTTGCTACGCGGCGGGTATGCGCTGCGCCGTCCCGCTCGTCGCGATCACCGCTTGTGCGTACCAGCCCGGCTCGTTCCGAGGGCTTGCCGCAAGTTTCCCGGGGCAACGGACAACGATCGGCTGTCTCGACGTCACGGTCGACGAGCGACACGAGCGCGATGGCGTCGCCGAGCTCGAGTACAACTTCGGCAATCGCTGCGATCATCCGACCGTCGTCGACCTCGCCGCGGTGCGGGTGTTCGGTCGCACCGGCGATGGTCGCGAGCTGGCGATGGCCGCGATCGATCGCCGCCACGAGCTGCGCGCACTGCCGATCGACGGTCGGTTGGCCGGGCGCGAAGCGATCGCGTACGACGCGGGGCCGGGCGAGCTCGCCGCGGTGTGCGTCGATGTCGCGCCGATCGCGCACGCGACCCCCGCGCAGTGGTTGTGCTTCGGCGACGCGCGACTGGCGGTGACGCCGTGATTCGCGCACTCCTCATCGCGACCGTGCTCGCGGGTGTGGCCGGTGCAGCGCGTGCCGACACCGGCGCGTTCACGGTCGCGCAACCATGTCCGTGCGACGTCGTTGGAGTCTCGACCTGCCATCCGTTCGGCGCCTGGGCGGTCGGCGCGATCATTCCGGATCTGATCATCGAGGTCGGCACCGAGGTGCGGCACATCGACCTCGACATGCCGTTCGTGCCGGCCGCGCGCACACAGGGGATGTCGCCGGTGTCGCGCCACTCCGGCTTGTTAGCTGTCGGCGGTACCGATCGGCTCGGCGTCGGGTTGCCGCATCATCTGTACTTCGCGGTCGAAAGCGCGGTCGAGGGCATCGTGTCGGGAGGTTCGATGACGCCAGATCCGTACGCGTACGTCGAGCTCGACGGCGTGCTCGGCGTGCGGCATCGCGCCGGTCGCGCATCGTTGTCGGCCGAGCTCGCCGGCGGCGTCGGGATCGTCTCGTTCGCCCCGGCGAGCCCAGCCACCGACGTCGCGTTTCCGGTGGTCGAAGCGCGCGTGCGCGGCGAGCTGTGGCTCAACCCGTGGATCGCGGTGGGTGCGGACGCGGGAGCGAGCGTGATCACCCCCGGCAGCTGGTCGAGCGGGCTGTACTTCGCGGTCCACACGCGCGCGTTCGGACGCGATCGTTAAGACTTCCTGCGCGCAGTGGCCTTCATGTGTGCTTAGCCCTGAGCCGACGCGGCTTGGCCGAGGCTGAAGCCATGGCCCGTCGCTATACCTGGCTCGCGCTCGCGCTCGCGCTTGCACCGCTCGTCGGCGCCGGTTGTAGCTACAAGCCGAGCTCGTTCGACTACTACTGGCATCCGTTCGCGGGTCAGCGCCTCACCGGCGCGTGTCTCGATCTCGGCATCGGCCGCGACGATCAGGGCTACACGCTCGGGCCGGTGATCGGCTACACGTTCGGCAATCGCTGCGAGCATCGCGTGACGGTCGACCTCGCGAGCTTGCGCGTGGTGGCTCACGGGATCGACGGCTCGGTGACGCCGCTGCACGCGTACGATCCGAACGCCGAGATCCGGCCGGCGACGCTCGTCGCACTCGGCGCGGGCCAAGAGCTGATCGAGTATCGGGACTCGGCCGGCACGCCCGCGGCGCGGACCGCAGACGTGTGTGTCGACATCGGCGCGATCGAGCCCGAGAGTCCACGCGGCGAACGCTGGGTGTGCGTCGGAGGTCCGCGATGAAGGCCGCGTTGCTCGTGCTCGCGATGCTCGTCCCGCAGCTCGCCGAGGCGCACTCGAGCTGCCAGGAAGTGTCGAAGGTGGTCGGCTATCGCCACTGCGGGCGGTTCGGCGTGTGGTCGGTGCCGCTGTCGATCTCGCTCGAGCTCGGGATCTCGACGCTCGTGGTCGAGCGGCCGATGGCGACCGCGGTCGGGCGCGACACGACCGGGCAAGCCTCGCCGGGCTTCCTCGACGCGCACGGCTTCATGTTTGGCTATCGATTCTCGTTGCCGCACGACTGGTACATCAGCAGCGATCTGACGCTCGCGTTCGGGATCACCGATCCGGTGACCGGCGACAGCGTCGCGATCGGCCGCGACGATCTCGGCGTCGGCTACCACCACACGTTCGGCCGGCTGTCGATCGGCGGCGATCTCGCCGGCGGCGTTCGGTTCAGCGACTTCGCGCCGTCCGGCGTGACCGCGCGGGATCAACTCGCGATCGATGGCGTGGTCGATGCGCGCGCACACGCCGAGGTCTGGCTGACGCCGTGGATCACGCTCGGCGCGCAGGGTCGCGTCGATCTACTCGACAGTCACGACGTCGCGGTCGCGGTCACGATCGGCACGCACCTGCGCGCATTCGACGCGACGCGCTGACTACTTCGGCCACTCGACGCGGATCCACGGACCCGCGGTGTACGGAAACGATTGATCGAAGTGGACGTGCGCGACGTACCACAGCGTGACGTCGTCGCCGTCGAGCGGTTCATCACCGACGTACGCGGCGGGAAACGGCTGGCTGCCTGCGGCGCTGCGCGGCGAGAACGGCGCCCATTCGCCATCGTGATAGCGGATCGCGAACATCTCGGCGTCGTCCCACGTGTGGGGCCGGATGTTGATCGCCGCGCGCGAGCCGAAATCGACTTGGCGCCACACGTTGCCCTGATCGTCGGCTTCGCCCGAGTAGGGAAACCAGCCCTCGCGTTCGACGCGCTGCCAGCGGCCGTCTTCGTAGCGCTCGAACGCATCGTCGCGCGCGCCATCGAGATCGAAGTCGAACCGGAAGTGCGGGTGATACGTGTGCTGGTCGTGCACGCCGGGCCCGAAGATCGTCAGCCACGGCGAGATCCGGCCGTCGTCGTGGAACCGCCACAACTGGGTATAGTGATACGGACCGGCTGCGAAGCTCGCCGACAGCTCGACGCCGCCGCGGAACGACTGCACGCGCACCGGGCCGTTCAACGTGCGCGAGCCGAGCGGCACCCACCACGGGCCGTGGACTTCTCCCGGATCGGTGTCGACATCGAGCGTCTCGTGTTGATGATCGACGGTGACGAACGGCAGCGAGCCTTCCCACAACACGCGCCGGCCCTTGAAGTCGGCGAGGTACACCATGATCCCGGCGGACTCGGTGAGCCGCCAGTTGAACTTCCAGTTCGCTTCGGAGATCTGGTTACTCATCGCTCACCACATCCCGGCCGGGACGACTTGGGTCACCGCTTGATCGAGTAGATCGACGACCGCGACCAGGGTCGCGTGACCATCGTTGCGGCCGAACACGACCGCGGCGGAGCGCCGCTCGAACGCGAGATCGCCGGGCAGTCGCCCCCAGTGATGCATCGTCGCTTGCGGCGCATCGCCGAGTTGCAAGCGATCGCGGACGCGCTCGTCGAGGGTCGCGATCGAAACGGCGAGCGCTTCCTCTTCGCGCGACAACATCGGCTGCGCTCGGGTCAGCTCGAGGTGTGCGACCACGCCGGCATCGAGATCGACGCACGCGTCGACCGAGCGATCCGACGCGTAGTCGTACGCGACGACCCGCGCGAGCCGGTGCCCGGCCATCCAATGCGGCGGCTTGACGACGAGCGGCTCGGTGCAGATCACGCGGTAGCGGCCGACCTTCGCCATCGTGGCGACGCGGCGATCTTCGGTGAGGGTGCGCAGCGCATCGGCGGTCTCGCCCGGGGTCAACGGGTCGAACAGCGTCGGGTCGGACAGCGCCACGTCGGGCGGCTGGCTGCGCGCAGCTTTCGCCGGCTTGGCCGACGGTGTGGGCGCTTTGGCCTTCGCCGGCTTGGACTTACCCCGAGTTTGCTTCGGCGCCATGTGGGGCACTATACACACGCCGAGGGCTATCTAGTCGAGATCACAGCCCCAATCTAACTGCGAGCTCGGTAGATCGAAGCGCCCAGCTCGTGCGTCTTCATGACCCATGTCGAGCCTCCGCACCGTCCTCGCGTCGCTCCTGTTCGCCGCCGCCTGCTCGTCGGCTTATGCCGACCTCAACCCCGGCCCGCCGGGCCAGCAGATCGCCGCACCGCGCACCGCGCTCGCGATCGCGAACGCGAAGGTTCGCGCGCCCTACGACGTGCAGGTCATCCGCGAAGACGGCTCGACCGAGCCGACCTACGCATTCAAGGATCGGTTCTACGTCCAAGGCAGCGCGAGTGAGCGCTACACGATCCGCGTCACGAACCCGACGCCGAACCGGGTCGAGGCAGTCGTCACGGTCGATGGGCTCGACGTGATCGACGGCGAAGACGGTGACCTCCACAAGCGCGGTTACGTCGTGCCGCCGTACGGCGAGACGCGGATCGAAGGCTTTCGCACGTCGACCGACAACGTCGCGACGTTCCGGTTTTCGTCGGTCGACGGTTCGTACGCCGGCCAAAAGGGCAAGGCGCGCAACGTCGGCGTGATCGCCGTTGCGATCTTCGAAGAGCAGGGTCAGCCGCAGATGATCGCGCCGGACGACGCGAACGTCGATGCGTCGGCGAAAGACCCGAACCATCACTACGACTACAAAGACGATCTCGACACGCGCACCCGCGGTGCCGGCCCGACGTACAACAACGGCGGTGTCGCCAAGGGCGGCGTCCGTCGCTACGACGCGGACAAGACGACCGCGTCGGCTGATCGGCCCGCTCCCCCGCCGCCGCGCGATCCCGGCTCGTACCCGGCCAAGAAGATGGCGCCGGCTCCGACCACGGCCGCGCCGGCTGGCACCGCGCAAGGCGGCGTCGGTGGCGCGCCGTATCACGCCGGTCATGCGACCGCCGCGGACTACGGCGGCGATAAAGATGGCGAGGTCGCCAAGGAAGAGGCGCCGACGACGGGTCGGCTCGGCCTCGGCACGCAGTTCGGCGAGCAACGCTACTCGGCCGCGCAGTGGACGCGGTTCGTGCGCGCGACGGATCGCCCGGTCGCGATCGCCGAGCTGCGCTACAACGACGTCGCTGGCTTGATGGCGCTCGGCATCCCGGTTCAGCCGCTGCCCGACGACAACGAGATCAACACGCGCGAGACCGCCGATCCGTTCCCGGTCCAGCACTTCTCGAATCGCCCGTAATTTACGGCTCGACGACCGCTTTATCGAGCCCGAACGCGTCGAGCAGCGCGTCGACGTCGCACCAGTCGGCGGTCACGCCAGCGGGCGACATGAGCTCCACGTCGATGCACTCTGGATCGACGATCGCGGTCAGCGCGAGCACGCCCTGGCGGTAGAACTCGACGGTGTAGTCCCATGGAGGGCCGCCTAGGCACGACTCCTCGGTGCCTGGGGCAGCCGGGGTCAGCGAGAGCACGGCCTCGTACGCGCCGCGCGCGAGGTCATCGCTCGCGACCGCCCGGACATCCGGGGCCGGGTTCTCCGGGTATCCGCCAGTGATCTAGAACGTCGCGAAGTCGATCGAGCTTGCGGCCGCGCGCATCTCGTCGAGCGTCGCGTTGGGGGCAGGCGTCGTGCACGCCGCGAGCAGGAGTGACCCCAGCAGTCTCCGTTGCATGTGCGGTCGAAGAGCAAACGCGAGACCAGATCGAACTTCGTCACGGGCCCCGAGGGGCGCTCAGCGGCAACGCGGCGCTCGATCCGCCAACGCGGTTGGCTACGGATCGGGGGGGCAGTTGTCGAACGGGTTCTTGATCCCCGGGACGCACCGCTTGATCCGCGCGAGCTCGCATTGGACCTTCTCCTGCTTGCCGTCGAACACCACGACGACCGAGCCCGCCTTGTAGCCCGGTTGCCGGCACTCGATCGCGATCCGCTTGCCGTACGGCTCTTCGACGTGGGTGCCGCTCTCGCCGCGCAGGTGGCCGGCGATGTAGATCTTCGCGGTATCGGGTTTCGTGAACACCTCGACCTCGATCGTGCCGCGATGGTTCGGCGTGTCGATCACCACGACGCCCGCATCGAGCGCCGGCCGCGGCGCGATCGCAGCGTCGGCGGCGAGCACGACGACCGCTGCATCGACTGCGACCACAGCGTCGGCCGGCGCAGCGGCGTCGCCGGGGAGCGCGGGATCGCGTTGCACGCTCGCGACCGTGGTGTCGTCGCGACCGCGGATCAACACCACCGCGGCAACCGCGGCGCCGCCGGCGAGCACGAGCACGGCGAGCGCGATCGGCCAGCGACCGCGGCGCACGGGTTGGCTCTGGTCGGCGAGCAGGTGATCGAACGCGATCGGCCGATCCGAGGTCACGAACTGCGGCTCGTGGCGGATCCGGCGCACGGTCGGCACGGCGGTCGCGGCGGTCGCGAGCCCGTCGGTCGCGAGCGAAGCCGGATCGGCGCCGGGCGGCAACGGCGGGAGCGACTTGAGCAGCTCCTCGCGGGTCGGCGGAGCGGTCACCGAGTCGTACACGCGCTCGAGCGCGGTCAGGAGCTCGGCCATTGTCTGGTAGCGGTCCTCGCGCTTCTTGGCGAGCGCGCGCATCACGACCTCCTCGAGCTCGGGCGCGATCTCGATCTCGGGATGCGCTTTACTCAGCAGCGGCACCTCGTCGAGCATCTGCATCGCGATCGTGCGGATCATGCTGTCGCTCTTGTGCGGCACGCGACCGCACAACATCTCGTAGAGGATCGTGCCGAGCGCGTAGATGTCGACACGGCGATCGGTGTCGCTGCGGCCGGCCGCTTGCTCGGGCGCCATGTACTCCGGCGTGCCGAACACCGAGCCGACGCGCGTGAGCCGCGGGCCATCGGTCTGACCGTCGAGCGGCGTCACCTTCGCGATGCCGAAATCGACGATCTTGACGAAGTCGGTGCGGCCCTCGCGGTCGATGAGGAACACGTTCTCCGGCTTCAGATCGCGGTGGACGATGCCCTTGTCGTGCGCCGCGCCGAGCGCTCGTGCGATCTGCGCTGCGATCCGGATCGCGCGTTCGGCGGGGAACGGCGCGCCGTGCTTGATCGCCTTCGACAGCGTCGTGCCGTCGACGAACTCCATCACCGAGTAGGTCATGCCCTCGGGCGTCGTCCCGAAGTCGGTGACGTCGACGATGTTCGGGTGGCCGATCCGCGACGCCGCTTTCGCCTCTTGCACGAATCGGCGAATCGTCGCGGTGTCGCGCATCACCTCGCGCTTCAGCACTTTGATCGCGAGCGGTCGCTCGATCACCGCGTGGCGCGCGGCGAACACGACGCCCATGCCGCCCTCGCCGATCTTCGCTTTGATGAAGTAGCGGCCATCGAGCGTGTCGCCGACGAGCGAGTCGTACTCGGTGCGCTTGCGCATGCTATCGAGCGCTTCTTGGGTCGCCGCCGCCGCGGAGATCGCGCGCACCCGATTGGTCGGATCGTTGTCTCGCCGCAGATCGGGCTCGGTCGGCAGCTTCGTATCGAACGCAGGCATCTGCGCGTCGACGAACGCCGACAAGACGGTTGGCTTGCTGATGTTGCGTTCGCTAAGCGCCGTCCCGTCGAACGGGCAAAACCCGGCTTCGTCGAACTCTCGTTGACAGGCCGGGCAGTAGCGCTTCACTCGTGCTCGCGATCAGTTTGTCCGCGGGTCTTCGTAGATGGGCGAGCCGCCGCTGTCGACGATCTGAAAGTACGCGAACACTTCGTTGCTCGCGCCGACTGCGAGGACGTTCGCGCCTTCGTACGGCATGATCGCGAGCGACCGGCCGAACAGCTCGTTCTCGTCGGGCTGCGCGTCGTACAGCGTTTGCACCGGCTGCGGATCGATGCCGTTGGTGCCGTCGTACGAGAACACCTCGACCACACCCGTCGTCAGCGAGTTAACGGGCGCGGTCGGGAAGCCCGCGAACACGTAGCTCTGACCGTTGTAGGCCTGGATCACCGCGGCGTGCAGACCGACACCGTCGTTGCGATCGATCGGCGCGCCGACCAGCGTCGGGGTACCGGTCGACACGTCGTAGGTGACGATCAGGCTCTCGGGCGAGTTCGAGCCGCTCGAGCTTCCGACCTTCTCGCCGGTGACGACCACGAGCTTGCCGTCGACGAGTAGCTGCGCACCGGTGCCGGGCATGAACCCGGTGTCGGTGACGGTGGCGGCGTGCAGCGTCTGGTCGAGGTTGATCGGGCAGCTGACGTCGTTGATCGGCGACGCGGCCGAATCGAAGTCGGGATAGACGTAGAGCTTACCGTTCGTCGCCCACACGACGAGGTCGTCGTGCATCGGCGAGCTGATCGGCACGCCCGCCATCGCGGCGACCATCACCGGGTTGTCGGCGCTCGTGACTTCATCTTCGAGCGTGAGCTGCGGCGGCATGAAGCTCGGACAGCCGATGTTCGGCAGCACGAGGTCGCCGATCGCGACGAACAACACGTCGGTCGCCGGAGAGTTGGTCAGCTTCATGTACGCCGCGCCCGTCGGGATCGTGCCCGCCGCGAACTGCACGACTTGCAGGGACGTCGTGCCGGTGAACGCGACCGCGCCGCTGTCCTGCGTCGGCGTCACCAACGACAGGTTGTCGGTCGTGGGATCGGCGAGCAGGATCGGTTGATCTTGCAGTAGCGCCTCACCGTTGAGTTGGTCATCGACGACGCCGGCATCGAGCTCGGACTTGCCGTCGGTGCCGTACGACAGCGCGGTGTACACGGTGCTGTTCGTGCCGAGCACGGCGAGCCGGCCGGGCGTGCCGTTCATCGAGCCGCGCTGGATCGCGAGGCCCCAGTCCGAAGACTTTTGATCCGGCTTCTGCGTCGAGTTGACCCACGTCGTGTTCGCCAGGTCGTCGAACGTCGTCCAGTTGCACGCGGCCACGCCGCCGAGCGCTAATACGATTGCGAGAGTACGCATCAGAACTGCCCTCCCATCGCGAGACCGGCAAAGCCGGGGCCGATCGACGGCTCGATCGCGAGTGCACGGACATCGATCAAGCCGGTCGTCGGCGCGCCTTTGTCGCGGAACGTGTAATAAATTGCGGTGACGAGCGTGATGCCGGCGACCGCGAACGCGGCATCGGCGCCGATCGCGTAGATCTTGCCCTTCAAGAACCGCGGATCGTTCGAATCGACCGGCGGTTGGCCGGCCGCGATACCCTTCTTCAGATCGTCGCGGACGCTGTTCGCTTGCAGGCCGAGGAACGCGCCACCGCCGCCGAACCCAGCGGCGAGCACGTACGCGACGACCGCGTCGCTGCGGCTCGGCTCGGGCGCGAGACTGACTTTGATCTGGGTCTGCGTCTTCGCCTGGATCGTGATCCGCTTCGAGTACGGCTTGAAGCCGGGCCGGCGCACGGTCAGCGTATGCGGACCTTCTTGCAACGGCTTGAGGCAAGGACCGCGCTCGCACAGCACCTTGCCATCGACGACGATTGTGGAGTCTTCGATGCCGAGCCCGACGACGTAGAGCTTGCCGACCGGCGAGCCTTTGAGCTGCGCTTTGATCTCGTGGGTCTCGCCCTGCACGACGTCGACCGATTCTTTGTACTCGTCGTAGCCCTCGGCGCTGATCCAGAACGTGTGCTTGCCCGGCTTGATGTTCTGCGACAGCGGCGTCTTGCCGATCGCGCCTTGCGCCTTGTCGTCGATGAAGATGTCCGAGCCCGGAACGTTCGACGAGATGTCGACCCAGCCGAGGTAGCCGTCTTGCGACATCACGACGCGCAGCACGAACAGCTTCGACGGGTCGGCGGTGATCGACGTCTCGGCGACCTTGTAGCCGCGTTTCTCGAGAATGATCTTGTGCTCGCCATCGAGCGTGCCCGACCACGGCGTGACGTTGAACTTGCCGTTCTTCTTGTCGTCTTGATAGATCGTCGCGCCGGCGGGCTCGCTCTCGATGATCACGAGGCCGTGAACCTTCACGTCGCCGAGTTGCTGCACTTCTTGCGACGGCGTCGCGGTGATCTCGGCCGAACCGGCGCCCGAGCCTGCGTTGACCGGCGTCTTCAGGCGTTGGATCTCGGCTTCGAGCACGCCGACCGTCTTCTCGACCTTCGCGCGATCCGCCGCCTGCTGATCTTCGGCGAGATACTTCTTGTAGAACTCGACCGCCTTCTCGTACGACGCGAGGTCCGAGCCCTTCTTCCCCTTCATGTGGAAGCTCGCGCCGATGTTGTAGAGGAACTGCGGGAACGGCCGAGCGGCGTACGCTTCTTGGAAGCCTTTCGCTGCTTCGTCGTACTTGCCCTGCAGATAGTCGACCTGCGCCTCGTCGAAGCTCGATTGAGCTTTCTTGAGGGCGTCGGCCGATTGCGCCGACGCGAACGGCGCGACGAGTGCCGTGATCGCGAACCAAATAACGAAAAAAGCCCGTGATCTCATGATCTCCCCGAGGCCGAATAGCTTATCACACGACGAACGCGACGTTGTTCTCGACGGGCTCACGTCCGGTTCGATACGAGTTCGCGGGCGCGGCCTCGTCGGCGCGGCCGAGCGCGAGCCCGAACAGGATGATGTCGGTCTCGGCGATCGGCAGGTGTGCGCGCAACGCGGCGGGGTACGCCGCCACCGACGCCATCGGGCAGGTCGCGATGCCGAGCGCATCCGCCGCGGTCAGCACGTAGCCGAGCCAGACTCCGACGTCGACGTAGGCGTAGGGTCCGAGCCGGCGATCGCACGCGACAATGGCCACATGCGGCGCACCGAAGAACTCGTAGTTGCGCAGCCACGCGTCGTAGCGCGCGGCCTTGTCATCGCGAGCGATGCCTAACGCACGATACAGCGCGACGCCGCACGCGACTCGCAGTCCTTGATACGGGTCCGGATACTGCAGCGGAAACGGCACCTCGGCCTGCGGCAACCCGCTCTTCGCCGCGCCGACCATCGCGCCGGCGAGCGCTTCGGTCTTCGGCGGCATCGTGACCGCGACGCGCCACGGCTGGACGTTGCACCAGCTCGGTGCGCGCTGCGCCGCGGCGAACACGCGCTGGAGCTCGGTCTGGGCGATCGGCTCTTTGCGAAAGCCGCGGATGCTCCGGCGATTGCCCCACAGTTGCTCGAGCGCTGCGATCACCTCGGTCTCCGCAGATTGCGAAACCGGAAGATGCCGGTGGTGTGCCCGTCGGAGAAGTGGATGCCGACCCCGTAGTTGCCCATCAGCTGCATGTCGCTGACCGTGATCTCGGCCGGCACGGTGGCGGGATCGAGCAAACGCTCGCCAGTCGCCTCCGACTGGCAGTTCGCGCACGTGCACGCGATCCGCAGCTCGCGAGTGCTCCAAACATCCTCGAGTCCGTCGTCCCACACGAACCGCACCTCCGGTTTTCCGAGGCCGATGATCTCGAGTGGCATGGGCATGCCGGCTAGCAGAGGGGACGCTGTCGCTTTTGTCAACCAGAGCGCTCGAGACCCTCGGCGATCTACGGACGATCCCTGACGTTATTTGGGGACGCTGTCGCTTTTGTCAACTTGCAGTCGTCCGACTGATCCGAACCTGCGCGTGGAAGGGTCCCGATTACGAGTCGGAGCCCAGATTTGCGAACTTTGGTACCGCTCGGCGGGTCGCAAGTTGACAGAAGCGACAGCGTCCCCAGGAGATCGCAGCGATCATGAGGTGTTGAAGCGACGCAGGTCGGCCGCAAGTTGACAATAGCGACAGCGTCCCCGATGGTGCGGCGATGGCTGGCCGTCAGGTGCGCGAGCGCCGCTCGCTGTCGATGACTCGGGCGCCCGGGCGGATCGATGCGGACGGCGACCGCGAGACGGCCGAGATTCTCGTGCGTGCACTGCGCGCACCGACGACGGATCACGAGGCGGCGACCGAATTCACGCATCCGTTTCACACGTATCCGGCGCGGATGCATCCGGCGACCGCCCGCGTGCTGGTCGAGCTCGTCGGTGAAGGCGCGCCGCGGACCGCGCCGATCGTCGATCCATTTTGCGGCTCGGGCACGGTGCTGGTCGAAGCGCGCGCCGCGGGCCGGCGGGCGATCGGCATCGATCTCAATCCGCTCGCGACCTTGATCGCGCGCGCCAAGACGTGGACTCAAACCGCGCGCCGCCGCAGCCAGTTGCGCGAGGCCGGCCACGCGATCGCGGGCAACGCACTCGCCGCCGGAAAAGCCGCGCGGCGCTCGGGTGGCGAGGCGACCGGCACGCGCAAACCGAAGGGGTTCGATCCGAACGCGCGCGATCGCAAGCTGCTGTCGTGGTTTCAGCCGCACGTTCGGCGCGAGCTCGAGTTCATGGCGAGCGCGATCGAAGACCTGCGCGAGCGCGACACGCAGATCGGCGAGGTCCTGCTCGCATGCCTGTCGTCGATCCTCTATAAGGTTAGCTCGCGCGCGTCCGATACCGACGACACGTGGATCGAACGCACGATCGGCCGCGGGCTGCCGGCGCGGTTGTTCGCGAAGCGCGTCGACTTGTTGGTCGCCGGGCTCGACGAGCTGTCGGGCACGCCGGGCGCGCCGCCCGAGGTGTTCGAACGCGATGCGCGGACGCTCGGCGAGGTCGTCGCCGCAGGCAGCGCAGCTGGCGTCGTGACGTCGCCGCCCTACGCGGGGACCTACGACTACGCGGATCACCAGAAGCTGCGGTTCGATTTTCTCGCACTGCGTCATCGCGTGCTCGATGCCGGCGAGATCGGGTCGCGGCGCAGCTTCGAAGCCGGCGAACAGCCCCATACCGCGTGGCTCGGCCAGCTCGGCGAGGTGATCGCGGCGATCGCCCGCGCGCTGCGGCCCGGACGCGAGGCAGCGCTCGTCATCGGCGACTCCGTCGCGCGCGGTCGGGCGATCTACGCCCTCGACGATCTGCGCGAGGTGCTCGGCGACGAGCTCGTCGTGCTCGCATGGGCGAGCCAGCACCGGCCGATGCATGGCCCGGTCGAGCGCAACGCGTTCGGCGACCGGCCGAAGGCCGAGCACATCGTAGTGCTGCGCCGCACAGCGGAATAGTTGTTGCGGTCTCCGCGCCTCGCGTTCGGTTACTGCATTTGCGTGGAACTGCGCCGTGAACCGGTGTACGAAACCCGCCTATGGGGAATCTCCGCGCTTGTTTTGCCCTCGCCGCTGGCCTCGCTGCATGCGGTAACGACCACGCCACGGTCGACGCACCGAAGCTCATCGATGCGCCGATCGACGCGAAGGTCTACCTCGACTCGGGCATCGACGCGTCGCTCTACGACTTCTCGTGCCTGACCAACCCGCAGCCGACGACCGCGCCGGATTCGCTGACCTACGCCGGCACTGCCGATGCGATCAGCTTGACCAACGGTCTAGTGGCACAAGCGGGCGTCGTGCTCAACGCCTACCTTGTATCGGATCCGACCACGTCGATCGCGAACGCGACGAGCGCAGTCGACGGCACGTTCACCGTGACGCTGACCACGCCGGGCACGCCGCTCAACGCGTTCGTCAAAGCGGTCACGCCAAAGAACGGCTCGACGACCTACCGGATTAGCTACGTCTATCCGCCAAATCTTCTGAACGCGTCCGCTGCGGGCGTGCTGATGCCGGTGATCGACGACACTACGTTCACGGAGCTGTCAGGATTTGCGGGCGCGACCCAGGACGACTCGATGAACGGCTCGATGTTCGTGCAAGTGCAAGATTGCGGCGGCGCCCCGATCAAGGGTGCGACGTTGAGCGTGCAACAGACCGGCGCGGACGTCGGCACGATCTTCGACCTCGGCGCCCAGGTGGGTGCGCAAGCGGCCGGCTTCTTCTTCGTGTTCAACGTCCCCGATGGCGACACCCAAGTGTCCGCGAAGCTCGGCCCGACCTCGTTCCCGACGACCGCGCATACCGTCAAGGCGTACAAGAAGCCCGGCACGGCGAACTCCGAAGGCTCGATCACGATCACGCAGGTCGTGCCCGGCCCGCCGAGCTAACTCGCCGGCTCGATCTGCGGGCGTCGCGCGGTGCGACCGACTCGCAGCCGGATGTCGCAGGTGCTAGCGTGCGCGCGCGTGGACACTGTCGCGTTTCTCGAGACGACCGGCGCGCGCCATCTCGAGGTGGTCGGCGGGTTGACCGCGCTCGAGCGCCGGATCCGCGAGGTCGCCAAAGCCGGCGCGACTCGCGCGGTGATCGCGGCGGCGCCGGCGGAGTTCTCGCGCGCGTTGCCGATTCCGATCGAGTTTGTCGCGCCCGGTAGCGAGCCGCCGGCCGAGGCGCGACGCGAGCGAGCCGACGTGATCGCCGGGGTCGAGCTGGTCGACGAAGCGGCACGGGCGCGCGCCGAGTGGGCGCTGATTCGCCGGATGAACAAGTCGTTTGAAGGCCCGGTCGATGCGCTGATCAACTGGCGGTTCTCGATGCGGATCACGCGCGTGCTGTCGCATCGCTCGCTCGCGGTGACGCCGAACCACGTCACGATCGTCGCGATCCTCGTCGGCCTATTCGCGACGTTCCTCGCGAGCCGCGGCCACTACGTCACGACCGCGATCGCCGGCGTGCTGCTCGAATTCAACTCGATCCTCGACTCGTGCGACGGCGAGCTCGCGCGCCTGCGCTACCAGTACTCCAAGCTCGGCCAGTGGCTCGACAACTTGTCGGACGACATCGTCGACAACGCGTTCATCGCTGCGTGCGGCTACGGCATCGGCGGGATCTGGCAATGGATCGCGCTCGCCGCGGCGTGCGGTCGCGTGCTGGTTTCGATCGTCACGTACGTCTCGGTCTATCGCCGTACCGGCACCGGCGACGTGTTCGCCTTTCGCTGGTGGTTCGAGTCCGGCAAAGCCACCGCCGACGACGTCTACGATCCGACGTCGCCTGTCACCTGGCTGCGTTCGTTCGGCCGGCGCGACACGTTCGTGTTCGTGTGGATGCTCGCGTGCCTCGCGGGCTTTCCGTACTGGGTCGTCGGCCACGGCGCGGCGATCGCCGCGGTCAACGTCAGCTTGCTCGTTCTTCACTTCACCGTATTTCGCGGTCGGCGCACGTAGCCGACGGTCTACACTCGCGGCATGAAGCTCCTGCTCGCGCTCGCGTTTGTCGCCGTCTCGGCGTGCTCGAAGCCAGACAGCTGCGAGAAGGTCTACGACAAGA
>CAZDGY010000050.1:0-15159 GCA_964504685.1 uncultured Kofleriaceae bacterium
CCGGAGCAGGCCGTGCCGCACCACGCCGCGATCGTCGATCACGATGCGGCCAAAGCCGAGGTTCGCGCGCCGGAGCTCCACCGCGTGAGCCTATGCTAAGCAGCGCGGCGTGAACATGCCGGTGGGATCGAGCTCGCGGCGCAGCGCGGAGAAGTCATCCCACCGCGGATAGTGCGCGCGCAGCTCTTCGGGCGCGTGATCGAATTCCTTGCCCCAATGCGGTCGCGCACGCAGCTCGCGCATCTCGCGCCAGAACGCCGCGAAGAATCGCTCGATGTCACGGGTCTGCCCGCTGTAAGCGCCGAGCTGACAGACATCGCCGCCCGCCGCGGGTGACAGCCAACC
Source organism: uncultured Kofleriaceae bacterium (assembly GCA_964504685.1). Lineage (GTDB taxonomy): Bacteria > Myxococcota_A > Polyangia > Haliangiales > Haliangiaceae > JABFXX01. The sequence goes on from CAZDGY010000050.1 coordinate 346, forward strand.
ATCGTCGCCGCGCACGAACCGAGCTTCGAGCGTAAAGTTGACGTGCACTTGCTCGCGGTCGATCAGCGCGACCGTGCGCGCGATCGCCTCGCCCGCTAGCGCCATCGGTACAACCGCCTCGGTCTCGCGGTGGCGCGGCGGCATCGCGGTCATCAGCATGCGATCGCTGCGCCCGATCCGCGGCGGGCGATTCAAGTAGACCTTCGACACGGCGCGGTTGATCGCGGGAATCCACGCGCGCCGGTGGAGCGTGATGCCGAGCACCGCCGCGAACACCACGCCGTTGACGACGTGATCGTCGACCCAGCGCGCCGCCGCTCCAGGCGCGGTATCGGCCGCATCGCTGCGCGCGTAACGAAATACGGTCGCCGTGCGCGTGTGCGGCAGCCACCAGATCTTGACGTACTCGGCGCTCGCGGCGATCGCCTGCACCGCCGCCGGCACGTCCGCGATCGCGATTTGCTCGATCGTCTCGGCGAGTCGAAACGCCGGCTCGACAGCAAGCGTCACTTGCGTGATCACGCCGAGCGCGCCGAGGTGGACACGCGCCGCTGCGAGACGCGGATCGCCGGTCGCGAGCTCGAGTACGTCGCCGGTGCCGGTGACGATGCGCAACGCGCGTACCGTGCTCGCGAGGTTGCCATGGACCAAGCTCGAGCCGTGCGTGCCGGTCGCGATCGCGCCGGCGACCGATTGCTGCGCGATCGAGCCGACGATCGGCAGTGCGAGCCCACGGGCCGCGAGCTCGTCGTTGAGCGCGCCGAGTCGCGTGCCGCCGTGCACGGTGACCGTGCCGTCGCCGACCGCGATCACGCCGGCGAGTCGCGCGAGGGTCATCGCGACATGCTCCGGCGCGGCGATCGCCGACCACGAGTGCCCGGCGCCGACGACTCGGAGCTTCGCGGGCCGCTCTCGCACCGCCGCGATCACGTCGGCCTCGCTCGTCGGATCCCGCCAGGTCAGCGGCGCCGTACGCACGGTGCGCGCCCAGTTGACGAACCGGCGCTTGCGGTCGCGAGGAGGCGCGGCGCCGATCACGCGCCGTTGATAACACGCAAGCTCTAGGGCTTCGCGAGTCGCTTGGCGATCGCGGCGGCGGCGTCGTTGCACGCATCGCGGACGTGGGTGTCTTTTGTCGCCTTCGCTTGCTCTTCGAGAAATGCCTTGGTGTCGGCGTCGCCGAGCTTGCCGAGCGCCTCGGCGGTGTACTGCCGCCAGCCGCTCCAGCTCGCCATCTCCCAGTGCTTCTTCTCGCGCACATCCGCTTTCGGAATCGTCGCTTTCCAGATGTCGACCAGCACCTGCGCGCCGCGGGGATCGCCGATCTTCTCGAGCAGCGCCGCGTTGTAGTAGCCGATGCCGCCCGAGGCCTCGAGCGGATTCTCGGGAAGCCGGGTGACGAGCGTGAAGATGTCGTGGTCGCCGAGCTTGCCGAAGCCGAGCGCCGCCACCGCGGTCACGCACTCGCTGCCGTCGCCGTCGCGATCGAGGATCGTGCGGCAGGCCTTCTCGACCCGCGCTTTGAACCGCTCGTCGATGCCCTCTACACAGATCCAGGTGTAGTCGTGCACCATCGCGTCGGCCTTCGTCTTGTCGGCCGCGAACGCCTCGAGCTGTTTGATCGCCGTTGCACCGTCGCAGTCAAGGCCTGCATTGGCGCGCTTAGCGACCAGGGCTACGAGTAGGAATGACGCGACGAGGGCTGGGCGAACCATGGCAGGCAAACGCATAGATCCGTTCCGAGATTTCCCATGGTAAACGAATAGAGATGGCCCCGGTGAAGAAGCCCGAGACCGGCGACGCATTCCGCACGATGAGCGGCATCCCGCTCAAGTCCAGCTATGGCCCGGACGATCTCGCGTCGCGCGGCTGGACCTACGCCGAGAAACTCGGCGATGCCGGCCAATATCCGTTCACCCGCGGACCACACGCCACGATGTATCGCGGCAAGCCGTGGACGATGCGAATGTTCGCGGGATTCGGGACTCCGGAGGACACGAACAAGCGCTTCAAGTTCCTGCTCGAGAGCGGGCAGACCGGTCTGTCCACCGCGTTCGATATGCCGACGCTGATGGGCTACGACCCCGATAGCCCGCGCTCGCTCGGCGAGGTCGGCCGCGAGGGTGTATCGGTCGCGACGCTCGACGACATGATGCGGCTGTTCGGCGACATCCCGCTCGACAAGGTGTCGACGTCGATGACGATCAACGCGCCGGCCGCGGTGTTACTCGCGCTCTATGTAGCGGTCGCCGAGAACCAAGGTGTGTCGCCCGACAAGCTGCGCGGCACGCTGCAGAACGACATGTTGAAGGAGTTCATCGCGCAGAAAGAGTGGATCAGCCCGATCCGCGGCCACATGCGGATCATCCGCGACATGCTCGTGTGGTGCACGCGGACGATGCCGCAGTGGAACACGATCTCGATCAGCGGCTATCACATCCGCGAAGCGGGAGCGACCGGCGTGCAAGAGCTCGCGTTCACGATCGCCGACGGTATCGGTTACCTGCAACTCGGCGTCGAGGGCGGCTTGGATGTCGACGAGTTCGCGCCGCGGCTCAGCTACTTCTGGGACGTGCACAACGACTTCTTCGAAGAGATCGCGAAGTTCCGTGCCGGCCGCAGGATGTGGGCGAAGATCCTGCGCGAGCGGTTCGGCGCGAAGAACCCGAAGTCGTGGCTGTTGCGCACGCACGCGCAGACCGCGGGCGTGTCGCTGATGGCACAGCAGCCGCTCAACAACGTGATTCGCACCGCGATGCAAGCACTCGCCGCGGTGCTCGGCGGAACGCAGTCGCTGCACACCAACAGCTACGACGAGACGTACGCGCTGCCGACCGAAGACGCCGCCCAGCTCGCGCTGCGCACCCAACAAGTCATCTACGAAGAGACCGGCGTCGCGAGCGTCGCGGATCCGCTCGCCGGCAGCTACTACGTCGAGACGCTCACCGACCAAGTCGAAGCCGCCGCGTGGGAGTACATCAACAAGATCGACGCGATGGGCGGCATCGTCAAAGCGGTCGAGGAAGGCTACCCGCAGCGCGAGATCGCGCGCGCCGCGTTCGACTTCCAGCGCGACGTCGATGCGGGTCGCCGTTCGATCGTCGGCGTGAACAAGTACACGACCGCTGGCGAAGGCGACAACATCCCGACGTTGAAGATCGATCAGCACGCCGAGCAGGGACAGATCGATCGGCTCATCGCCACCCGTGCGAAACGCGATGCCGCCACGGTCGAGCGCGCGCTCGCCGACATCCGCGCCGCGCTCAAAGACGACCAGCAGAACGTGATGCCGCCGATCCTCGCCGCGGTGAAGGCATACGCGACGCTCGGCGAGATCTGCGACTTGTTTCGCTCCGAGCTCGGCGAGTACCGCGACCCCGCGTACCTCTAACTCGTGCCGCATCCGCGCTAACGCGTTCGGTCGATCACGGGCGGATCCGGTGGCAGCGCGTCGGTCGCGCGCGCTTCGTGCTCCGCGGTGGCTGCGCCGAGCCGAACCAGCGCCGCACGCGCCGCGAACGTATCTTCGCTGTAGACACCGAGCTCGAGCGCTTTTGCGTAAGCGGCCTTGTGCTGATCGATCGCGTCGCTGCGTAGCCTGGCGACGGTGTTGGCGACGAAGTCATCGGGCCCGAGATCGTTCGGAGGGATCGGAAACGATGCGATCGCGTCTGCGAGCGCTTCGGTCGCGGCGGCCCCGCGCTCGAGTGCAGTGATGACCAGCGCCGGTTCACTTGTCTTCGCGACCTCGAAGAAGATCGCCTGCGCGGCGCGCGTCGCGGCGAGCTTTGCAGCAAGCGTGGCTCTGAGCCGGGGCAGCGGGCCGACCAGCTTGATGTCGGCCGCTTTGCGCGCAGCGATCTCGCCTTGCAGCAGCCGCGCGTCGCTCCGGGTGGCCAGCGGAGCGACATACGTATTCGCGGCATCGAGCTTGCCCTGCGCGATCGCTTCGCGCGCCGCCGCGATCGCAGCGATCGGGCCGCGGCGACTGCTCGCAAACTTGCGCGCGACCGCCGCGAGCTCGGCTTCGGCCTTGGCGTGATCGCCCGCTTCGGCGTGCCAGCTCGCGATCTCGATCATGACGTCGGGCGCGTCGGGACGAGCTGCGCCGTCATGAACGAACCGCTCGCCATCTGCGATCGCGCGGTCGCGCGCTCCGATCGCGCGGCGCCAGATCATCGCGTTGTACAGCACGTCGAGCGCGGCTGGATCCTTCGAATAGCGATCCGCGAGTTGCTCCGCGAGCTCGGCCGCGCGTTCGAACTGTCCGAGCTGGTCCGCGGTCGCCGCGGCGCTGAACAACGCCTTGGCCGCGAGCGGATCGTTCGGAAACCGCGTGGCGAGCGTGACGTAGGCGTCGAGCGCTCGGTCGAGTGCCTTTGCCTTCGCGAACATCACCGCGGCATTCATCTCGTCCTCGGCGGCGCCGTGGCCGCTGCTCTCGGTCGCAGCGGCGAGGTACAGCTCGGCGGCGCGCGCGGGCTCCGCTTCCATCGGCGCCTGGAGCTCGTTCGCTTGAACGATCACCGTCGTCAGCCGGTCTTGCGCCGCTTTACTCGCGAAGGCAGGCGCCGCACGCAACGTCCGCGCTGCGGTCGCGAGCCCGGCGAAGTCGCGCTTCTTGTCGAGCGCTTGCAGCCATTTGTCGCCGGCAGGCTCCGCGAACTTGCTGTGTGGAAGGCGCGTCAAGATCGCGCGGAACAGATCGATCGCCCGGCCGAGCTCGCCGCGATCGAGCGCGAGGTCGGCGACGCGAAACATCACCGCGTCCCCGTCCGGTCCGCCGGAGAATGCGACGAAGTACGCGTCCGCTGCGGCGGTCAGTTTATCGTTGGTCGCGCTCGCGATCTTGCCTCGCGCGCGATCGTACGCATCGACCGCACCGACCAACGCCTCGCGCTGTAACGGCCCAGCTACCTTGCCGACGATCGCGTAGTCATCGCCGGCCTGCTCGTAGCGGCCGAGCTTGAAGTAGAGGATCTGCGCACGATCGAACCGAATCTCGGTCGCATTAGGGCCGTCGCCGAACTTCGTGAGATACGCGTCGTACGCGGCAAGCGCCTGCTCGTACGCGGCGATCAGCTGAGGCGTACACGACTTGACCTCGCAGTGGGTGGGATCGGCGGCTTGCGCCGCGCGATGGGCGCTCGTCGCATCGGCGCGGACGGTCGCTTCTGCCGGCTCGCCATACGCGCGTCCGGCCAGTGCGGCCAGACACGCGAGGGTCGCGATCACCTGCATCCTCATGATCGGACGCAGCCATGAGGCTCGGCGTCGCACGTTGTTTCATCAATGGTTACGCGAGCACGGCGCGGACGCGGAGCAACTCGACCTCGCCGGCGGGCACCCGGCGGAGCTCGCCGTCGATCAGGATCAGATCGGCGGCATCGGCGCTCGGGGCGAGCACGCCGACATCGTAGGTCACGGTGTCGCCGTCGACCCGCAACGTGCGCAACCCGCCGTGCTGACGCGCCGCTGCGGCGGGCGTGCACCAGTCGCCGAGCTCTTCGCGACACTTCGCGTGCCCACTATGGCCGCAGACCTGAACGAGCGAGCCCGGCAACGCGTGCGGCGCAAACCGCCGAGCGCGCGTCACCGAGAACAGCTCCGCGTGGCGCGCGTCCTCGTAGCGACCGGGATTGCTCGGGCGGTGATAGAGCAAGCCGCCGCCTTCACGACCATCGCGGCCCGCGGCGTGCAACGGCTCGAGCGACAGCGCGACCCGGTGTCCGCGTTGCCACGCGGCGCGGACGGCTTCGACCTCGTGCGCGAGCTGCGCGTTGAGCGCACGAGCGATCGCGCGAGGATCGCGCTGTTCTGGCAGCGCGAGCAGCGTCAGCTCGCCGAGCGTCACGCCGGCGTGAGTGAGCAACGCGATACGGCCATCGTCGAGCTCGCACGTGGCCGCGAGCTGGAACCGCCCGGACAGCAACAACGCTTGCACGAGCTCGCGCTGCTCGACCGAGAACGAGGCGTAGTCGCGCGCGACCACTCCGGGTGGCGGCAGGCTCGGGAACTCCGCGTGATAGCGCACGACATCGCTGCCGGCGAGCGCCTGCGCGTGCGCGAACTCGCGATCATCGAGCGCCGCGAGCTCCATCACGCGTGCCGCATCGTGATTGCCGAGCAGGAGCGTGACCTGCGACGAATCGTGGCTCGCGAGCCAGCGCAGTAGCGCGATCCCTTCGCTGCGCGCGGTCGCCGGGTCGCGATGGTCGTAGTCGAAGTGGTCGCCGATCGACACCAGCTCGACGTCGTCGGCCAACCGATCGCCGGCGAGCGCGCCATGGCGGTCGAGCACTTCGAGCACCTTCGAGAACGGCCCTTGCGGGTCGCCGATCACGAAGCAACGGGTCACTCGAGCCCCGCGAGCGCGTGTGCGACCTCGACGTCGTCGGAGCGGATCGCGGCGGCGTGACCGAGCCCGAGCTCGACCGCGCTGCGCGTGAGCGAGGTAATCTCCAGCAATCGGCCGAACAACACCGCGCGCTGGTCTTCGAGCTCGCGCAGCGTATCGAGCCCGGCGAGCAGATCGACGCGCAACGCCGCCGCTTCGTGGCGCGCTTCTGAACGGGCGAGCGCGCGCACCATCGCGCCCTCGTCGAGCGTCGCGAGTTGATGATCGATCGCGTCGATCGCCTCGACCGTCGTCCGCGCGAGATCGACGAGCGGTTTGACCGGCGCGGCGAGGTGCTCGAGCTCTGCCGCGCTCGCCGCGTTACCCGCGACCGCCGCCTTGGCGTCGCACAGCCGTTGCACGAGCACCGCCAGCTCCTCGAGCCGCGGTCGAACGTCGGCGGCTTTCGCGGAGGCGAGCACACCTGCGACCGCGGCGACGTGAACGTCACCCGCGGGCAACGCAGCCGGCGCTGCTCGCAACGCGCCGATCGCCGGGCGTTTCGCGTTCATCCGGAGCCGCCGACCGCCCATCGCGCCGAGCATCACCACGAACAAGCCAACGAGTAGCAGTAACGTGCCTCCCGCGACGACGGCATGACCACCGGTCGCGAGCACCATGATGCCGCCGGCTGCGCTGAGCGCGCCGACGACCTTCGCGCCGACCGCGCGGCGCCGCCGTTTGCGTTCCAAGCGCGGGGTCGAGGTCCGAACCTTGATCCCGCCGTCGCGCAGGCGCTTGACCAGCGCGACGCTGGTGTCTGGCTCGAGATCCGCGACGAGCTTGGCGGGCAACGCGTGGCGCTGCGCGAGCTCGGCCTTGCTGTACATCCGGCGGTCGCCGACCACGAAGTTCAGCTTCGGCACGCTCGTGCCGACGGTCTCGTAGAACTCGGTGAGCGTCGCGACGAACTTCGCGTCATCCGTCGCCTTGTCGAGCACGATCGCGACGCCGTCGAGGTCGCCCGGCGCGGTGTGATGGAACCGCACCGCTTGCTTGCCGCAGGTCAGGCACAAGCGCAGGCCGGCGCGCATCTCCGCGCCGCACGCTTGGCAGGTCGTCCGAGTCACGACGAGCGCGACCTCCGTGCCGCGACCGCGCAGTGCCTCGGCGACATCGCGCGCGGTCGGCGGACGCGCCTCGGGTTCATGCGCGAGGCACCGCGTCACCAACGTGGCGAGTGCGACCGGCACTTCGGGCCGGAGGCTCGCGAGCTTGGGCAGCTCGGTGCGCGACGCCAGCAACGATGCCTCGAACGGCACGCGGCCGGTCAGCGCTCGCCATAGCACGACCCCGAGGCTGTAAACGTCGGCGCGCGCGTCGACCACGGTGCCGAGCAGCGCCTCGGCGGCGATATACGGCGAGCTCTCGAGCAAGAGGCTCGACGCGGTGCGCGACGACAGGATCGCGAGCCGCGCGTGGCCGACATCGGTGAACCACAGCTCGCTGTCAGCGCCGAGCACGATGCTGCGCGGATCGAAGTCGCGCAGGATCACGCCCGCGGTGTGAAGCGACTGCACCGCGTCGGCGAGCCGGGCGCCGAGCTCGATCACCTCGTCGATCGGCAACGGCGCGCGCCGCAGCACGGCATCGAGCGTCTGGCCCGGCGGGTCGAGGCGGACGCGCCACGGCGGCTCGGCGTCGACTGCGCGCGGATCCGGTTGCGGGCCGATCGCGATGGTCGCTGCGATTCGCCCCGCCGGTAGCGCAGCGATGCGCTCCATGTCGACCACCCAGCGCCGGCGCAAGGTCGGCTCGGCGGCGAGCTCGGGCGCGAGTTGCGCCAACACCGCGGGTCGGCCATCGGGCAGCTCGATCGACCACGCGAGCTCGTGGCGCAACCGCCGCGGCTCACCGACGATGCGTTGCCCTGGGATCGCCGCAGGCGGGTTCACGCCGACACCTCCTCGAGCGCCACGATGTGCGAACGCAGCTCGTCGAGATCGCCCTGGGCGGCGCCGCGGGCTTTCGCCATCACCGCGCGAGCGCGCATCGCGTCGAGAAACGCGGTGACCTGGAGCAACCGGCCAGCCCACCGATCGCGGACGTGCCAGCTCTCGCGCTTGGCGGCATCGTCCGAGCGCAGATCGTCGGGCGACAGTTGCGCCTCGAGCTGATCGAGCCGAGACGCCGCGATCGCGGCGTGATCGATGAGCTCGGCGATCTGCGGCTCCATCGCCGTGCGGCTCACCGAATCGAGGGCATCGCGCAGCGCGAGCGCCCGTTCGACGACGCCGCGCAACGTATCGCGATGCCGAGCAGCCGCCATCGCAGGCACTACCGCAGCGACTCGCGCGAGCGCCGCATCGAGCGCAGATGGCAACGCGACTCGCGCTGGCCCGGTCTTGAGCTTCGCGACCGGTCGCGCGCTGGCGCCGAAGCCGTGCCACAGCGAGCCGATGCCGATCCCGATCGCGCCGAGCGTCATGCCGATCATCGTGCCGCGCAACGTGAAGAACACGCCGCTAGCGCCGATCAACACGACTCGCTTCGCGAGCGTCCAGCCCTTCGCGCGAATCGCGGGCAGCGCGAGCCGACCGCCGACGAGCCATTCGGCTTCGAGCCCGAGCCCGCGCATCGCCGCGACGAGCGCGATCGCGGACACGTCGTCGACGCCGGCGACCAGCGTGAACGGCAGGCGCGGCACTTCTTTCGCGAGCGTCTTCGAGTGCAGCCCGAGCGCGGGGTTCGCGGCGAGCCACGCGAGCAGCTTGAGGCGCAACGCGGCGTCGAGCTTGGCCGCTTGCTCGCCCGGCCCGGTGACGAACACGGTCGCCGGACCGTCGCTGATCTCGAGCTGCGCCTGACCGCACGCGAAGCAAACGTGGACCAAGCTCGGGCCGAGCGCGCCGCACTTGGCGCAGCGCCTACCGCCGGCCACGCGCGCGTCACCGAGGGTCGCGAGCGCGGTCTTGGCGTTCGCGTCGGCGAGGCTCGCGAGCGCGCTCTGCGCCTCTCCCGCCGACTGCGGCCGATCGGCGGGCGACTTCGCGAGTAGCCAGCGGATCACGCGGCGCAAGCCCGCCGGCACGGTCTCGAGCGCGGGAATCGGTTCGGTGCGATGCGCTTGCAGGACGGCGAATGCGGTCGCGCCGCGATAGGGCGGTTCTCCGGTCGCGAGCTCGCACAGGATGCAGCCGAGCGCGTAGAGATCGCTGCGGCCATCGATCGCGAGCGGATCGACCGACTCCGGCGCCATATAGTCCGGCGTACCAGCGACCGCGACCGCGTCTGGATCGCTCGCGGCGAACGACGTTGCGCGTGCGAGCCCGAAGTCGCCGACCTTCGGCGTCCCATCGGCGCCGAGCAAGATGTTCGCGGGCTTGAGATCGCGATGGACCAGCCCCGCACGATGCGCTTCGGCAAGCCCGGCTGCGATGCCAACGCCGAGCGCGATCACGCGATCGGGCGGCAGCGGCGCCTCGGCCGCGATCAAGTGTGCGAGGTCCGAGCCCGGCACGAGCTCCATCAGCAGCGCGGAGCTGCCCTGAGCTTCGACGAGCCCCTCGACCGCGATCAGGTTCGGGTGGTGGATGCCCGCGAGCAGCTTGGCTTCGAGCTCGAACCGCCGGCGCGCGCGGTCGTCGGCTTGTTGGCTCGCGTGCAAGATCTTGCCTGCCCATACCGCGCCGCTGTCATCGATCAGCTCGACGACGCGTCCGAGCGCGCCCGCGCCGAGCTCGCGGCCGATGCGGTAGTGCATGGTGATCGCGGACTGTAGCAGCCGTGTCCGAGCGTGGCCGAGATCCGGCCAAAATCCGGCCAGCGCCGGACGCCACGCCGCGCAACTCCGCGAGTCTGCGTGCGCGTAAGGTGGCGCACGACGTGAAGTAGCGGCAGGCATGCCCGTTCGCCGCGCCCGCCCTCCTCATCCTCTCGATCATCACCCATCGTTTCGCGCCGTGATCGCGGCCGGACCGCCGCTCGCGGAGCTCGTCCCCGCGATGCCCGGTGCCGATCTTGTCGGCGGGCTCGCGATCGCTTGTGGCGATCTCGCGCATGGCTTCGCCGCGCCGCCGGGCAGTCGGTTGCGATCGCGCGCTCATCATCGAGCGTGGATCGCGGTTCGCGAGCTCGAACGCGTGGTCAAGCTCGCGAAGGTGAGGCGGCTGGCCTCACCTGACGTCGTGGCGCGCGCAGAACGCGCGATCGACCGTGCGGATGTGCTCATCTCGTCGCTGCCGGGCGTTCTACCGGTCTGAAAACACTATGTTCCGCGATTTGCGTAGGTCCGCGTGCGACATGGTCCCGCCATCCTCCTCGAAGGGTCGTACCATCCATAGAAGGAGCCCACCATGCGCACGTATCTCATCGTCCTTTGTGTCTCGCTGGCTGCGGCCGGCTGCAAGAAATCCGGCGGCAGCGGCGGTGGAGGTGGCGGAGGTGGCGGCGGCGGCGGCGGCGGTTGGCTCGTCGGCGAGTCCGGGCTGATGGAGAACGTCACCGACGACGGCGCGATCGGCGCGGGCTACGACCTCGGCTCCGACGTCTCGCTCAGCGGCATCGCGTGCCGCTATCAAGGCGAAGCGTGGGTCGTCGGCGCTGCCGGCACGCTGCTCTACACCAAGGATGCGGGCACCACGTGGAGCGCGCAGACGATCCCGACGACCGCGGATCTGCGCGCGGTCGCGACTCAAGACTACGGCCCGGTGTTCCTCGCGGGCAACGGCGCGTTCTTGACCTCGCCCGACTCGGGCGCGACGTGGACGAACCTGGGCGACGGAACGACGAGCTTCCGCTCGGTGAGCGCGGCACAAGAAGCGCCCACGACGCTCGCGATCAGCGACGACGGCGGCGTGTGGTCGTTCGACGGCACGAAGCTCGTCAAGCTCACCACGATCGCGGGGCTGCGCACGGTCGCGGTGTCTCCCGATGGCGAGCTCGTGATCGCGGTCGGCGCCGGCATCTCGAAGAGCACGAACGCCGGTGTGACGTGGCAGTCGCTCGCGGTTGATCCGAGCATCGTGTTCGATGACGTCCGCATCGCCGCAGACGGCAGCGCGGTCGCGGTCGGAGCCGGTGGCGCGATCGCGACCATCGATGTCAACGGCGCGGTCAACGTCCAGCACGTTGGCACCGCGGACCTCCATGCGATCCACATCGCGGACCCCGACTCGGACGACGCGACCGGCTTCGCGGCCGGCGATAACGGCGAGGTGTTGATCTCGGACGACTCCGGCGCCAGCTGGACGATGGGTCCGAACGTCGGACGCACGGTCCGGGGCGTCGACCAAATCGGCTTCGGTCACCTGTAACCGACGCCGCCCGAGGCGGGACGGCCAGCCGCAGAATGCGGTATCTGTTAAGGCCGACCGATGTTGGAACAAGCGAGCGAACTGTGGTGGGCGCTTGGTTTGTTCGCTGGCTGGATCCTGACCGCGGCGCTGGTGAATCGGCTGAGGCCGACGCACCGCCCGCGGTTGCGTCGTATCGCGATCTTGGCGGTGCTCTACGCCGTGACGCTGCTCGCGAGCTACGCCTGTCGGGAAGCGGGTCAGCCGGCGGCGCAAGCGGGGCTGCGGATCGCCGCCGAGCTGGTGCGCGTGTTCACGATCGTCAACATCGGCGCGATGCTGGTGTTCACCGTGTTCTGGCCGGTCACCGGCGTAACGCTGCCGATGATCGCGACCGACCTGGTCGTCGGTCTTGGCTACATCGTCGCGACACTCTTGATCTTGAACTCGCACAGCATCGACCCGACCGGCGCTCTCGTCTCCGGCGCGGTGGTCAGTGCGGTGCTTGCGATTTCGCTGCAGAGCACGCTCGGCAACATCCTCGGCGGCATCGCGCTCCAGCTCGATGGCTCGATCCACGAGGGGGACTGGATCCAACTCGAGAACGGCAAGCAAGGCAGGGTCGCAGCGGTGCGCTGGCGCCACACGATCGTCGAGACCCGCGATTGGACGACGATCATCGTGCCGAACTCCCAGCTCCTCGGCAACAACATCACGATCCTCGGCAAGCGCGGCGGCGAGACTGCCCCGTTGCGGATGTGGGTGTGGTTCAACGTCGACTTTCGCTACTCGCCCGCGCACGTGATCGACATCGTGCTGCAAGCGGTCAGCTCGTCGCCGATCGAGAACGTCGCGCCCGATCCGAAGCCGAGCTGTGTGTGCATGGACTTCACCAAGGAGGGCCGCGAGAGCGTCGCGACCTATGCCGTGCGCTATTGGCTGATCGATCTCGCCGCCGACGACCCGACGAACTCGCGCGTCCGCACGCGGATCTATTCGGCGTTAAAGCGCGCTGGGATCCCGCTCGCGGTGCCGGCTCACACCGCGTTCGTCGAGATCCAAGACGATGTTCGCAAGGCAAAGCGACTCGCGCGGGAAGGCGACTCCTACCTCGATGCGGTCAAGACCGTGCACTTGTTCCAGTCGATGACCGAAGAAGAGCTGCGGTTGCTCGCGAGCAACATGAACCACGCGATCTACTCGGCGGGCGAGACGATCACGCGGCAAGGCGCGACCGCGCACTGGCTGTACATCCTGACCGCCGGCGAGGCCGAGATCCGCATGCTCGTCGATCCCGACGGTGCCGGTGGCATTCCCGAGCAGCGCGTGGCAGTTGCGAAGATCGCCGCACCTGACTTCTTCGGCGAGATGAGCTTGATGACCGGTGAACCGCGCACCGCCGATGTGGTCGCGACGACCGAGGTCGAATGCTTCCGGCTCGGCCGCAAGCCGTTCGAAGCGCTGCTCGCCGCGCGCCCCGCGATCGCGAATGAGATGTCCGAAAAGATGGCGACCCGCCGGATCCAATTGATGGCGGTGCGCGAGGGCGTCGATGCGACCGTGCTCGCGAGCCGTCATGATGGCGAGCGCGAGCGGATCTTGTCCGGGATCAAGACGTTCTTCGGTCTCTAGCGTTCGGGCGAGCGTCGGTCCGGGCTCTAGTCGCCGATGAACGCCCACCAGACGGCGACGATTTTGCCGCCGACCGTCGCGGTGATCTCGAGCTCGTTGCCGCGCGTGTTCGCGACCGTGCGCGTGACCATGACTTGCGCCTTCGTGCCGTTGTTGCCGAGCACCGTGCCCCATTGCAGATCGAGCGTGCGCTGACCGCCGGTGAACACCGCGGCATCCTGGCCACCGATCGTGAAGTCGATCGTCTCGGCATCGCTGAACAGATCGAGCACGAGCATCTTCGACGTACCGACCGGGACCGAGAGCCCCTTCGTGGTGGTCGACCCGCCGCGTGACATCACCGCGATGTCATCCGGCAACTCGGGCGCCGCAGCAACGTACGGGCTATCCATCACCGGCACGCACGGGTCGTGTCCGGCGGCGGCCGACGCGTTCGACCACGTGCGCTGCACCAGGTACGGACCGACCAGCTTTTGATAAGCCGCGGTGACGTACTCGCACATGTCGCCGATCTCGGCGCCCGGCGTGTGGCCCCAAATGTAGTGGTCCGGGTCGATGCGCGTGTATGCGGGGGCCGAGAACGGCGTCGGATCGGTCGATGCCTCGATCAACTCGTGGCTGAGCGCCGAGGTCAGGTTGTCGAGCGGAGTTCCGATCGTCGAAGCGCCGCACCGCGGCAGCAGCGCGTAGACCAGCGGTTGACCGGTCACCGGGTCGTCTTCCGAGTGATAGCCGCCGTAGTCGACGCAGCTCGTCGAGCCCGGACCGTCGGACAACACGACGCCCGCGGGCAGGAACACCGCGTAGATCGTGTTCGCATCGGGCACCGGCCACGGCGCGTGCGTGCCATCGGTGTTCGTGGTCAGCCAGGTCTCGAGATCGGCATCGGTCGTCGGTGGCGTATCGGTCGAGACGATCGACGGCGCGATCGTGATCGCACCGACGCCGTACTCGCTGACCGCGGTCGTCCAATAAGGCGAGGTCGACAACATGCCGAGGAAGTCTTCTACCTGGCCCTGAGTCTCGTCATCGCCGGTGAAGAAGATCGGCACGACCGTCGGGGTCGCGAGGACGGTGCCACCACCCGAGACGACCTGCGGCGGTGCCGCGTGCGTCGCCTCGACGAAACCGGTCGGCGCATCGCTTCCAACGACCGCCGCGTCCGGCGCTTCCTTCAGGTTGTCGCCACAGGCGGCCGTAACAAGGCCGAGTAACAGCCAGATCCTCATGGCGAGGAGACCACCATTGCCGACGCTGCGTGTCCAACGAGATCGACCGGAGCCGGGCCAACAGCCGCTGACCGGAGCGAGGCGCCCCGTCGCTGGTCCGGCCGTTTGCACATGCGGCCGCGTCCGAGCGTGGCAGACCGCCACGCCATCGGCATCGGGCCGCTGATATGCTGCGTCGGTGGACGAGTTGGACAGTGCATGGCGTGCCGGACGAGAGGCCTGGCCGAGCGTCGACCTCGATCGCGAGGCCTTCGCCGCCTACTGCGCCAAGCTCGACGCCGGCGCGGCCGAGCGCTACCCGACAGACCTCTACCTCGTCGCC
>CAZDGY010000051.1:0-15117 GCA_964504685.1 uncultured Kofleriaceae bacterium
ACATCACCATCGATTCCGAACCTGATCCGCTCGCTCGGCTTGGGCTTCGTATTCATCCCGGTCAGCGTCGCGGCGCTCAGCGATCTGCCGCCCGCGCAACGCGGCAACGCGACGGGCCTGTTCAACCTGACGCGCGAGCTCGGCGGCTCGCTCGGCACCGCGTGGATGGGCAAGGTCGTCGCCGACGGCATCGCGAAGCACTCGGCGCAGATCGGCGAGCACGTGACGATGTTCGACCCGGGCACGCAGCAGCAGTGGACCCAGATCCTCCACAACGGGTTCGACCCCGCACTGATCATCAGCAACCGGATCACGACGCAATCGATGGTGATGTCGTTCAACGACGGCTTCCGCATGACGATGGCCGCGATCGGGCTCGGGCTCGTGATGGTGCTGCTGTTACGAAAAGCCAATGCTGCGGCCGGCGCACCTGCCGGCGCGCACTGATACGCTCGCACGGCGTGGCCACGTCGATGGGACCGTCGAGCGTTTCACGGAGCGTGTTCGTGCTGCTCGCCGGCTGCGGTCGGATCGGCTTCGATCCGCTAAGTGGTCTCATCGACAGCGGCTCGACGGTCGATGTTGCGAGTTGCGTTGCCGCGACGCCGAACAACTGGGCGGCGTCAGCGATGCCAAACGATGTCGGCTCGGGGCTACCGAACATCGCCAGGCTTGCGCCGAGCAGCGACGGGCTCGTCGTGGTCGACCAGATCACCCACCTCGTCTGGCAGCGCGGCTCAGGCCCGAGCCTGGTCGCGTTCACCGACGCCACCGCGTACTGTTCGACGCTCGTACTGCACGGCTGCTCGACCTGGCGCCCGCCCGAGCTGATCGAGCTCGAGTCGATCGTCGATCACGCCCAGACCAACGCGACGATCGATCCGTCGGCGTTTCCAACGACGCCGATCGACCAGCCGTGGTGGTCGGCGACGGCGGCCGACCCGAACGACACGTGGGTCGTCAACTTCAGCAACGGCAACGTGTTCAATGTTCCAAACGGCACGCTTCAGTACGTGCGGTGCGTCGAGAGCAGCCCCGCCGGGCTCTCGCCGCCCGATCGCTATCAAGTCTCGGCCGAGACCGTGCTCGACGTCGAGACCGGACTGACCTGGCAACGCGTCGCGGATTCCGGTACCTACGATCTGGCCGATGCGACGACGTATTGCTCGACGCTGGCGCTCGACGGCGGCGGCTGGCGCGTTCCCGCGGTCGGCGAGCTCGAGAGCCTCGTCAATCCCGAGCTGGCTCCAGTCATCGACCCGATCGCCTTTCCGAGCGCGCCGTCGTCGGCGTTCTGGACGTCGAGCCCGCTGAGGCCGAGCGATAGCATCGACGGCATGATCGTGCACTTCAACGACGGCACGGTAATCAACGACATCGTCACCGACCTGAACGCCGTGCGCTGCGCGCGGTGACCCCACGGCGGACCTTGACCGCCGACCGGCGAAGTGTTGGCGACAATCGCTCGCCGTCGCAGTTGCGTCGCACGCGTCGTCGCACGGCGTCGCACGCGAATTACATGGAATGTGTCGCGCGCGATCGCCAGTCTAGGAGCGGTGAGGACGCGCCTCTCGCGCCGCGAGCTCGTGATCGCTGCGTGGGGCGCAGCGACGTTCGGCTGCGTGCTCGCGAGCTACTTCGCGTTTCGGCCGGTGCGCGATGCGCTGATCCTCGATGGCGATCCCGATCGGATTCCATGGCTGTTCACCGCGACGTTCATCGTCGTCAGCGCGATCACGCCGCTGTGGGGCCGATTGCTTGCACGCCATTCGCCGCGCCGGCTCGTGCCCAACGCGTTCCACGTGTTCGCGTTGTGCGAGCTCGGGTTCTGCGTGCTCGTGCGCGCCGACGTCGCCCCGGTGTGGGTCGGTCGCGTGTTCTACGTCTGGTCGGCGGTGTTCAACCTGTTCGTGGTGTCGGTGCTGTGGAGCTTGTTCGCGGATCTGCTCGGGCCGGGCGCCGCGAGCACGTTGTACGGGCCGATCACCGCGGGTGGTACGATCGGCGCGATCGTCGGTCCGTTCTTGACGACGCACCTCGTCGGCACGATCGGCGTCGCCGGTGTGCTCGCGATGTCCGCGGTGCTGCTCGAGCTCGCGACGATAGGCATCGCGCGCGTCCGGATCGCCGCGGCGGGTGAAGCCCATGCGGCCGATCCGCCACCGGCTCATGGCGGCGCATTTACCGGGCTCGCGCACGTCGTGAAGTCGCGTTACCTCGCGGCGATCGTCGGCTACGTGTTGTGCACCGCGTGCGCCGCGACGTTCTTGTATCTCGAGCAGGCGAACATCACCCATCGGCTGCTGCCGAATCGCGAGGCTCGCACACAGTTCCTCGGCTCGATCGAGATGTGGACGAACGTGTGCGTGCTCGTCGTGCAATCGCTGCTCGCCGCGCCGCTGCTGCGCCGACTCGGGCCCGGCATCGTGTTGTGCGCGCTGCCGATCGCGCAGCTCGTCGGGATCTCGACGCTCGCGGTCGTGCCATCGCTCGCGACGCTGTCGATCGTGCTCGTGATCGCGCGCACCGCGACGCACGGCCTGACCCGACCTGCGCGCGAGCTGTTGTTCACCACGCTCACGCGCGACGACAAGTACCGCGCGAAGAACGTGATCGATACAATGATCTACCGGCTCGGCGATTTCGGCGCGAGCTGGATCATGCTCGCAGGCGCGAGCGGTGCCGTGATGATCGGCGTGACCGCGCCACTCGTCGCAGTCTGGCTCTCGCTCGCGGTGGTCCTCGGCGTCGGGTTCCGACGTCGCTCAGTGAAGGAGGCTTTATGACACTCGACCGTCGTCAGTTCGTGCTCGGATCCTTGGCCGCCGGAGTCGCCGCTGCGTGTGGATCGCGCGAACGCGAGCCGATCGCCACCGCGACCGGTCCGACGCCGGCGCCCACAAACGGGCCGCCGCCGCTGAAGTCGATCTTGGTGCTCGGCGGCACCGGCTTTCTCGGACCGCACGTCGTCGATGCGGCGCGCGCGCGGGGGCATACGCTGACGCTGTTCAATCGCGGCAAGACCCATCCCGGGCTATTTCCCGACATCGAGAAGCTGCAAGGCGATCGCGACGGTCATCTCGAAGCGCTCGTCGGCCGCAAGTGGGATGCGGTCGTCGATACGTCCGGCTACGTGCCGCGCATCGTCAAGGCCTCGGCCGAGCTGCTCGCGCCGAACGTCGGCCACTACATCTTCATTTCGACGATCTCGGTCTACCCCGACGAAGCGGCGGCTAACTCCGACGAGAACGCACCGCTGTCGAAGATCGACGACCCGACGAACGAGGACGTGGCGAAGAACTACGGTGCATTGAAGGCGCTGTGCGAGCAAGCGGCGGAAGCGGCGATGCCGGGACGCATCGCGAACCTGCGCCCCGGGTTGATCGTCGGCCCGCTCGATCCGACCGGGCGGTTCACGCACTGGCCGTCGCGGATGGCAACCGGTGGCGAGGTGCTCGCGCCCGGCGACGGCACCACGCCGACGCAATGGATCGACGGCCGCGACCTCGCCGCGTTCATCGTCCATGCGATCGAGCAGAAGACGGTTGGCGTGTACAACGCGCTCGGGCCGACGCCGCCGACCACGATGCGAGCGGCGCTCGACGCGTGCAATCACGTCGCCGGCGATAGAGCGCAGCTCGTGTGGGTGCCAGGCGACTTCCTCGACAAGCACAAAGTCGAAGGCTGGTCGGAGATGCCGATGTGGATCGACAACAAAGGCGAGTACGCCGGGTTTGGCACGCTGTCGAACAAGCGCGCGGTCGCGGCCGGCTTGACGTTCCGCTCGGTCGAGGACACCGCGCGTGACACCCTCGCCTGGCTCGACACGTTACCCGCCGACGAGCGCGCGAAACGAGCCTCGAGCGGGATCAAGCGCGACAAGGAGCTCGAAGTGCTAGCCGCGTGGCACAAGCAGGAGGCCGCGCGCTAGATCGTGAGCCGGGGCCACGCCGCCGCGAGCGCTTCCTGCATGAGGCTGGAGTCGCTCTGATCCGAGGCGATCGCGGCTTCTTGGAGCTCGAACATCGTCTCGACCGGCAGCAGCAGCGACTGCAAGCGCTTCGAACCGCCGCGCGGCAAAGCGGCAGGCTCGGCGCCCGGCGTCTTGGCGAGCTCCCACGCTCGTTCGGCCAGCTGCGAGAGGCTGAGATCGAGCCGGCTTGCGAGCTCCTGTATCGAGCCGAGCATGTCCTCGGGCCAGAACAACGGCACCGATGCACGAGTGACGCC
The DNA here is from genome assembly GCA_964504685.1 of uncultured Kofleriaceae bacterium. GTDB lineage: Bacteria > Myxococcota_A > Polyangia > Haliangiales > Haliangiaceae > JABFXX01. The sequence continues at coordinate 4,231 of CAZDGY010000051.1, forward strand.
GGCGGCGCGATAGTCGTCGAGCGTCAACGAGTCCTGGCAAGTGCCCTCCTCGTCGATCTCGCCGTCGTCGTCTTCGCAGGCACCGTCGCGCGCGCGGACCGCGAGCTCGTGATCCTCGTCGTCTGTGGATCCCGACACGCGGACACGCACCGCGCGGCCGGGCAGCTCGCGAGACGCGGCGGCGATGGCCGCGTAGAACCCGTCGATGCCATCGAACTCGGGATCCGCGACGAAGCGCGCTTCGTGGCGGCGAACCGTGGCGCGCTCGAGCTCGGACAACAGCGGCCACTGCCAGTCGATCTGGAGATCGCCGACGCGGAAGAAGTTAGGCATTAGGGACGATATATCGAGGCCGCGACCAGGTTGACGAGCGCTGGAGCTACCGCGTTGTTACAACGACATTGCGACGATCGTCCGATATGGTTTCGCGGCTCGCCTGTTCTAGGTGAGTGGACACGATGACCAGTCGACAACCCGACCTGTGGGACGACGCGATCCGGCGCCACGACCGCCAGGTCTATCTCTCGGTGCTCGCGCTCGGGTTGCCCCCGGATCGGGCGCGCGAGGTCGCGCAGGCGACGTGGACGCGGTTGATCGAACAGCACGCGAAGGGCGCGCTCGAGCAACTAGAGCTCCCCGGCATCGCGATCCGCCAGGCGCGATTCCTCGCGCTAAACGAGCACCAGCGCAATCGCGCCGAGCTGCGCGTGCTCGCGACCGTGCCCGAGCCGACGCAAGCCGATCCGGACCGTGCGATCGAGAGTCGCGAACAACTCGCGCGTGTGCTCGCCGCGCTCGAAGGTTGTAGCCCGACCGCGCGCAAGATCTTCCGCCTGGTCTACGCCGTTCCCGGTGGCAGCGCTCAGAGCGCGGCGCAAGCGGTCGGCCTATCGCTGCAACGCGTACGGCAGATCTTGTGCGAGACCCGAACCCAGATTCGCAAAGCAATGGAGGTCGCGCCATGACCCGCGATGATGTGGAGCTCTACGTGATGGGCCAATACGACGGCGATATCGCCGCGCTCGAAGCTGCGATCGCCGCGGATCCCGCGCTCGCTGCGATCGCTGCCGAGGAAGCTCAGCTCGAGCTAGAACTGCGCGCGATCGGTGCCGAGGCGACGTTCTGCCCGGCATGTGACGATCTCGTGCGAGACGAGCGCTGCAATAGCTGCGGCGCGGCGATCAAGCCGGGCGGCTACACCGTCGAGCGCGTGCTCGTTTCGAACGCGCACGGTCGGATGTACGTCGCGCGCGATGCCGACGGTCGGCGCGTCGCGCTCAAAGAGCTCGCATTCGTGCACGCACCATCGCCCGAGGCGCTCGCCGCATTCGAACGCGAGACGACGCTGCTGCGCGCACTCGAGCATCCGCGGATCCCGCGGTTTCTCGCGAGCTTCGAAGAGGGCCAAGGCGTGCACTTGCGTTACTACCTCGCGCAAGAGCTCGTCGAAGGCGCGCCGCTCGATCGCCTCGACGACCACTGGTACACCGAAGCCGAGGTCACCGCGCTCGCTCGTCAGGTGCTCGAGATCCTGGTCTATCTCCAGAGCCTGTCGCCGATGGTCGTGCACCGCGACATCAAGCCGGCGAACTTGTTGAAACGCGCTGACGGTGCAATCGCGCTCGTCGATTTCGGCGCCGCGCACGTCCAGGGCACGACCGCGGGCTCGACGACGATCGGCACGTTCGGCTACATGCCGATCGAGCAGCTCGCCGGCATCGTCGATGCGACGACCGATGGCTACGCGCTCGGCATGACGCTGATGCATCTGTTGACTCGGCAAGAGCCGTGGCGGCTCACGCAATCGCGCACGACGCTCAACGTGTCGGCGCCGCTGCGCGGATTCCTCGACAAGCTCGTCGCCGCCGAGCCGCGCGATCGGTTTGCCTCGGCGAAGGACGCGCTCGCCGCGCTCGATCGACCGGTCGCGATCGTGCCGGCCAAACCCGCGCGGACGTCGCGCGCCGGCTGGCTCGCGCTCGCTGCGACCGCGGGTGCCTTGGCGACCGCGGGTGGGTTCGGCCTGTATCGCCTCGCGACCTCGGGCTCGGATCTGCCGCGAGCCCACGTCGCACCCGAACGCAAAGCGATCGATGCAGGCATTACCGGATGGGTGGACCCGCAGGTGTTCGAGGTGCAGAACGTCCCTCCAGTTCCGCCGGTTCCACCGATGACCGGCTTCGGCTCGTTCGCCGCACCGACGACAGTGCCCGAGCACCGCTGGCACCAAGCCAAGCCGATCTCGTGGTCGCTCAAGCACGCAAAGCTCGTCGACGTCGTGCTGCTGTTCGCGAACACCTGCGGCGTCAACATGGTCGTGCCCGATACGCTAGAGGCCTCGATCACCGTGAGCTTCGCAGACGCGCCGTGCGACGGGATGCTCGAGTCGATCCTCGAGGCGCATGGGCTCTGGTACGTCTACGACCCGGATGCGAACCTGATCCGAGTCGCGCCGCGCCACGAGCTCGATCGCGACGGCGAAGACGCCTACGCGCGGTTGCGGTTCGATCACACGCTCGACGAAGGGCTACCGCCGGGAAAATCGATCGATCTCGACCTCAAAGACGTGCCGTTGCGCGATGCGCTTCGCCTCATCACCGGCGGCAAGAACATCACGCTCGTGATGCCCGAGACGATCCAAGGCAGCGTGACGATCAGCGGCAAGGACATGCCGTGGCAGGGCGCACTGTCGTCGGTGCTCGCGGCGAAGGGGCTGTGGTACCGGTTCCGTTCGGAAGGCGCGATCTTGCGCATCGCGCCGCGCCACGAGCTCGACCGCGAGGACGAAGACGCGCTCGCGCGAGCTCACCGCCATACACATTAAGGAACCATTGCGCGCGAAACGTTAAGAATCCGCTGCTCGCGCGATCCGCAGCAAGCCGAGCGAGCCGGCTCCGTACCATGGAGCATGCGCGCCATCGTCGTCGTGTTCCTCGTCGCGTGTGTTCCGCCGGGATTTCCTGCGCCCGTCGCTGCACCACTGCCACCGCCGCCGCCGCAACCTGGGATCGCGATCCCGTTCGAGATTTCGGGCACGACCGTGGCGGTGCGCTTGCTCGACATCGCGTCGCGAGATGATGGAATGGTCGCGCGCGTGCTCGTCGCACCGGGCGCGCATATCCGCGCGGGTGATGCGGTCGTCGAGCTCGAGGTCGGTGATCGCGACGAGCGAGTCGCGAGCCTCGAGCTGAAGATCAAGTCCGCCGATCACGACGTTCAGTCGTCGAGCCAAGACCTCGCGGGGATCCGGCAATACCTGACGATGTTGAAGGATCCCGATTACGTCGCGAAGATCGACGGGGCCGACGAAGGTCAGCTGCGTTACGCTGAGGCTGCGGTCGAGGTCGCGCGTGTCGATCGCGAGCGAATCGAGAAGCTGGTCGCGGCGGGCTTGGTGACCCACGACAAGCTCGATGCGGCGACCGCGGAGCTGAGCCAGAGCGAGCGCTACCTCGAGTCCTTGCAATCGCGCCATGGCGCAGCCAAGACGGTCACCGACTTCGCACTAGGCCGCGAGCGAGTCCTCGCGACCGAGCTCGACCTCGCCACGAAGCGTCGCGACGACCTGCGCGAGCAGCTCACCGATGCGCAGCACGCGCTCGCAGCGACCAAGATCATCGCGACGGCGAGCGGCGTCGTCGATGAGGTGCTCGTGGTTCCGGGCAGCGACGTCGCGCGCGGTGAGCCGGTCGTGCGGATGTCATCTTGGGAATAGCGCAGGTCGCGACGCGTGCGGCGGTCTCGCCCGCTCATCGCGGCTCGATCACGAAGCGCAAGTTGGGCGTGCGTTTGCGCTGCAAGCTGCGCGCGAGCTCGGCGCGCAGTGCGCCGCGGGCGCGCTCGAGGCACGCTGCGAGCTCCGCGATGTCGCTCGCGATGACCGTGACCTGAACGCACGATGGATCGGGCGACGGCTCGACCGCGACGAGAGTGACGTCGCGCAGCCGCGGGTCTGCTGCTGCGGCGAGCGCATAGGTGAGGGTGCGCTCGACTTCGCGGCACAGCTGGCCGATCGAACGCGCGGTTTGGCTTCGTGACTTGACGGAACGCGACATGACATCACCGGTCGAGTGAGAACGGGACAACCCCGCCCTGGACCAGACGTCACCGCGCGCGAGTGCGCGAGCGATCGACTATCCGCGGCCAGAAACGAGGCGCGAGCTAGACGGCGGGGAGAGATGACAAAGCACAGCGACTCCTTCCTGGCGCGAGACTTCGCGCGTCTGGACAAATACGCGCGCCGACCGCTCGTGTCAACGGTTGGTTGATAGCTGCACGCGAAGCCCGCGCATCGAGTGACGACGACGCGCTACTGTCGCGGCTCGATGAATCGACGCTTAGCGCTGCTCCTGCTCGCCTCGGCTTGCAGCAAGGCTGCCACCGACAAGCCAGCGCCCGCAGAGAAGTCGGGCCCAGCCGAGCCCGCGAAGCCGCCTGCGCCTGCTGCGAAACCGCAGATCAAGGATCTCGCGGTCAAGGACATGCTCGCGAAAGGGTCGGCGTGCAAGCTCGGCGGCGACGGCACGCTGCCGCTCGATTGTCCCGAGTACAAAGCAATTCACGAGTACGCGTTCCAGCACCAAGGGTCAGAGGAGGCGGCGGAGACTTGCGCCGCGTTCTTGGCGGATCCCGATCAGGTCAAGCGGCTGCTCGCGGCGCAGTGTCTGTACGGCTTCAACTCGGTGACCCAGACGAAGGTCTTCGCGTGGGGGCTCGACGCGGTCGAGACCGAGACCGTGCCGGCGGTCCAGAAGGAGATCGCGTGGGGGATCATGAAGGGCGAGGCGGTGACCGCGAAGCAAGAGGATCGGGTCATCGCCGACATCAAGAAGCTGTCAGCTAATCCGCAGACCGCGACCGCGGCGTCGAACCTGCTCGACTCGCTGTTCCCGTCGTATCTGATCGGCAGCGGACCGAAGCCGCCGCCCGCCGCGCAACAGCTGGCGCTCGATGCGCTCAGGCTCGACGACTCGCCGATGCAGTACACGGTGCTCAACGTCGCGCTCACACATCTCGACGATAAGCCCGCCGTCTGTGCCGCGCTCGACGCCGCGATCACGCCGACCGCGAAGACCTGGTGGATGGCCGCTGAGGGCATCGTCACGATGAAGGAGGCGTGCGTGGCGTTGTTGCCGAAGACGATCGACATCGCGCTCGCGCGCGCCGCCACCGACAATCCGCGCCTCGAAGTGCTCGAGGACTTCGACCACGCGTTCGAGATCGAGCCGCCGACCCGCGCCACGATCGCGAAGGAACTGCGCGCCGCCAAAGCCAAGGTCCCGAGCGAGTACCGCGACGATCTCGAGAAGCTGGCGAAGCAGTATTCCGCGCCACGGGTCAAGAAGACCTGACTACCGACCATGCACGATCCGGTGATTACCTCGATCCAAGTTGCGCGCGTCGCGGTATCGCGCCTCGGCGTGCTCGCGTCGAGTGCGGTGCAAGCGCGCGGAGAGGCCGACATCGACGCGCTCGAGCTCCGGATCGGCGAGGCGCAACAGCTCTATCCCGAGATCTGGCGACACCTCGACGAAGCGCGCACCGCTCTGCACGCACGGGGTTCAGACATCGCTGCATACGACCGCCTGCGCGCGGCCGAGGCCGGCGTGCTCGGAGTCACCGACATGGTCGCCACTCGCGATCTCGATTGGGGTGCACTTGCTCAAGGCTCGGTCAGCCTCGAGCGAGTCAAGAGTGCGCGGTTCAACGTCGAGGGCCACGCTCGTGCGCGAGCGGCGTGTGAGGCCCTCGCTGCGGCATGCCCGGACATCGACTGGGATGCGCTCGATCGCGCAGACGCCGAGCAGATCGCAGCGTTCGGATCGCTGACCGCTCGCCGCTGGTGGACTATCGCGATCGCGTGCGCGATCGTAGGCGCGGCGGTTGCCATCGCGTTGGCGTTGCACTGACCGCTCAGGTCGACGGGATGCCGAGGTGCGTGCCGAGATCGGCCAAGAATTGCTCGATCGTTCGAGTCGGCGAGAACACGGTCTTCGACAACAACCGAAAGATCGGATTCTTCACGAAGCCGTCTTCGGTGATCGTGAGTCGCGTGCCGCCACCGGCCTCGGCCAACTCGTAGATCCACCGTCCGCCGAACGGCAGCTTGTCATCGGCGATCCGGGTGATCCGGCGAACCGGCGGCTCGTCGGCTTCGATCGCGTACGTGATCGCGCCGTTCGGCCCGTGCTCGCGGAACGTCGTCGCGTCGAGCTGCTCGATGCGCTTCACACCCCGCCGCCAGCGCACGTGCCCATCGAGGTCGGCGAGCGCGCGCCATACGATCTCGGGCGAGGACGCGAATGACGCGGAACGGGCCGCGACGTGTCCCGCGGGCAGCGCGAGCCCGACGAGCGCCATCGAGAGAACGAGCACGACCAGTGCAATGGAGACGTAGAGGATCCAGATCATGCGGCGGATCTACGCGGGCAGCGATTGTTCGTCAAAACGAACGATTCAACGTCGCTTCGACCTGCTTGCGAGCGCGCGTCCGGCGACGGCGAGCCGCTCGATCCCGCGCACCGCGGCCTCGCGCTCGCGTTCCGGGATCGCCGCGAGCAGAGCGTCGAGCCGCTCGGCATCGAGCACCGAGCCCGCCTGCATGTGCGCGACGCCCTCGGGTGTGATCCGCAGCTCGACCCGACGGCCGATCCGTCGGCGATCGACGAGCGCGAGCTCGACCAGCCGATCGATCGCCTCGCTTACGGTCGGCGCCCCTACGCCGAGATGGCGCGCGAGCGTTCCCACGCCGACCGGCGACAGTTCGTCGAGATGAGCGAGCACCGATGCGTCGCGGTCCGACAGCCCGTGCGCGCGCCGCCGCGTCGTGTGCTCGACGTGACATGCGAGATAGAGCTGCGGATACGCACGTTGGATACGCCGGACCCAGTCGCTGGCCATCGTCAGTTCCCCAAGTACTTCGCGAGCGTCGTGCTCCAATCGTCGGTCGACGTGTATTGCAGCAACGCGAGATTCACCGCTTCGCGCAACGGACTGCCTTGCTTGAGCGCGAGTGCATAGCCGTGGTTGTCGAATGTACCGTCGAGCACGAGCAGCGCACCGTCTCCGCGCTGCTTGACCTGGTATTGCAAGATCGGCGCTTCGTAGACGACCGCCTCGACCTCTCCGGCGGCGAGCCCGGCAAGCGCAGCGGCCGCATCTTTGTAGCCCTTCGCCGCGATGTGGCGCTTCTGCAAGTAGCGCGCGCCTTGGCTCGGCTCGACCGTGCCGACCTTGACCTTCGGCAGGTCGCGCGGCCCCGACACCGCCGACTCGAGCTGGCCGACCGTGAGCGCGGAGGCGATCGACGCGGTGAAGCTCGAGATGATGAGGATCGCAGCGAACATCCAGATCAGGCCGAGCAGCCGGCCGAGCAGCGTCACCGGCGACTTGTCGCCGTACCCTACGGTCGTCATCGTCACTGCCGACCACCACAAGCCGGCGCCGATGCCGTGCGCTGGCGAACCACCGAACTGCGATTCGTTGCGCCGCCGTTCGGCGAGCCACATCAACACGCCGATGAAGCCGAGGATCGCCATCAGCACCGCGATTAGCTTGCCGAACTTCGCGGTGAAGATCGCTTTGAGCGTCGCGCCGAGCCCGCTGTCATCCTTCGGCGCGACCGCGATCGCCAAGCCGGTCGAGTAGAACGCGTGCGTGAGATCCATCGTCGCCTCGCGTTCGGCGCTGACGTTGAGCGACACGAACACGTCGAGCGCGGCCATCTTCGCCGGGTCGCCGAGGTCTGCCGCGACCATCTCGCGCACCTCGAAGTCGAGCTTGAGGCGACGTGCGACCTCGTTCCATAGATCCATGCTGATGCCGCTCCACGAGCCGTCCTCGTTCTTGATGATGAACGGCGCGACCGGCACCGTACCGACCACGAGCTTGCCGACCGGCTGATCGGGCAGCGCAGCGAGCGGATCCACGATGGGCGCGGCGACTGCGACTCCGACCACTCCGCACACGATCATCGCGACGAGAAACCTACGCATGCCGTGCGTTTAGCGCGGCGACCTACCCGAAAGCCAGGGGCTCGATGCGAGCACAAACCCGCTGTCCGCATTACAGTGATCGCCATGACCGCAGCTGCACGTGGAGTGGCTCCGGCGGCCACCCCGGTCGCTAGCGGGGCCAATCCGCACAAGGCCGGTCAGGCGCCCGCCGGGCCGACCGAAGCGGTGACCTGGCGCAGCTACCTCGGCGTGTTCAAGTACAGCAAGCGCGCGATCAAGCTGGTGTGGTCGACGAATCGCCGACTCACACTCGGCTTGGCGATCGGCAGCCTGGTGTCCGGCTTGTTGCCGACCGGCATCGCGTACGTCGGCAAACAGTTGGTCGATGCGATCGTGTTCGCGCGAGACCACGGCGGTGAGCGCACCCAGGCGTTTCAATGGGTGCTCGCGGAGCTCGGCCTGGTGATCGCGCTCGCGCTCGCGGGTCGTGCGCTTGGCATCTTCCGCGCGCTGCTGCGCCAAGAGCTCGGGCAACGGATCAATGTCGAGATCCTCGAGAAGGCGCTGACGCTCGAGCTCGTCCAGTTCGAAGACTCCGAGCTCTACGACAAGCTGACGCGAGCGCGGCGCGAGGCCTCGTCGCGGCCGTTGTCGCTCGTATCCGAGACGTTCGAGCTCGGCCAGAGCATCATCACGTTGATCGGTCTCGGCGGCTTGCTCGCGGCGTTCTCGCCGATCGCGCTCGCCGTGCTTGTCGTCGCCGCGATTCCGCCGTTCATCAGCGAGCTCAAGTTCTCCGGCGACGCGTTCCGGTTGTCGCGCTGGCGCACGCCGGAGACCCGCGAGCAGCTCTATGTCGAGGCGGTGCTCGCGACCGACGCCTACGCGAAAGAGGTCAAGCTCTTCGGCCTCGGCCCGCGCTTCCTCGATCGCTACCGCGCGATCTTCGACAAGTTGTACGCGGGCGATCGCGCGATCGCGATCAAGCGCGGCCTGTGGGCACTCGTGCTTGGCGCGGTCGGCCAGATCGCGTTCTACGGCATGTACCTGTGGATCGCGTACGCGACGATCAACAAGACCCTCTCGGTCGGTGCGATGACGATGTACGTGCTCGTGTTCAAGCAAGGGCAGTCGGCCCTGGCGAGCGCGCTCGGCGACATCGGCGGCATGTACGAGGACAACCTGTACTTGTCGAACCTCTACGAGTTTCTCGATACCAAGACGATCACGCCGGCGGGCGAAGCGACCGTCGGTCCAGTTCCCGGCGACGGCGTGCGGTTCGAGCACGTGTCGTTCGCCTATCCAGGCTCGAACGAGCAAGCGCTCACCGACATCGACTTGCACATCCGACCCGGCTCCAAGCTCGCGATCGTCGGTGAGAACGGCTCGGGCAAGACGACGTTGATCAAGCTGCTCACCCGCCTCTACGAGCCGACGACCGGCCGGATCCTGCTCGATGGTCGCGACCTGCGCGAGTGGTCGCCACCCGCGCTGCATCGCCGAGTCGGCGTGATCTTCCAAGACTTCGCGCGCTATCAGATGAAAGTCGGCGAAAACATCGGCGCCGGTGATGACCGCGCTTACGACGATCGCGGGCGCTGGGACGACGCGGCCGAGCGCGGCCTCGCGAAGCCGTTCATCGTGACGCTGCCGGGCGAATACGACACCCAGCTCGGCAAGTGGTTCAAAGGCGGTCGCGAGCTCTCGCTCGGCCAATGGCAAAAGATCGCGCTCGCGCGGTCGTTCATGCGGCGCGACGCCGACGTGCTGGTGCTCGACGAGCCGACCGCTTCGATGGACGCCGAAGCCGAAGTGAAGATCTTCGATCGGTTCCGCGAGCTCACCGACGACAAGATCGCGATCGTGATCTCGCACCGGTTCTCGACCGTCCGGATGGCGGACCAGATCATCGTGCTCGACCACGGCAAGATTACCGAGCGCGGCTCGCACGAGCAGCTGGTCGCCGCAGGAGGCAGGTACGCGACCTTGTTCAGCTTGCAGGCCGCCGGCTATCGCTGACCGTCTCGGGTTGGAAACCACAGCAACCTCGGGCTAAGGTGCCGCCTAACTAACGATGTCGCACTTCATCTGGCCACTGGTGTTCTCTGCGGTCGGTGGTTGGCTCGCGATCTTTTGCCTCAGCGTGTACGCGCACCGCTCGATCGCTCACCGCGCCGTCACGCTGCATCCAGTCGTCGCACACTTCATGCGGTTCTGGCTGTGGTTCGCGACCGGCACGCCGACCCGCCGGTGGGTCGCGGTTCATCGCAAGCATCACGCGTTCACCGATCTGCCGGAGGATCCACATTCTCCCGCGCAGCACGGCCTCGCGAAGATCTTTTTCCTCGGCTACTTCTTCTACCGTCGCGAGGCGATGAACAAAGCGACGATCGAGAAGTACGGCGGCGACAACTGCCCGAACGATTGGCTCGAGCGCAACGTCTACGAGAAGCACGACAACCTCGGGCTACTGCTGATGCTCGGCTTGGACGTCTTGCTGTTCGGTTGGTACGGCCTGTTCGCCTACGCGGTGCAGATCATCTGGGTGTCGCTGTGGGCCGCCGGTTTCATCAACGGCGTCGGCCACGTACTCGGCTATCGCAACTTCGACACGAAAGACACCAGCCGCAACATCATGCCGGTCGCGGTGATCTGCAGCGGCGAAGAGCTCCACAACAACCACCACCGCTGGCCGCGGTCCGCGAAGTTCGCGATGAAGTGGTGGGAAGTCGATGTCGGCTGGATGTTCATCCGCACGCTATCGGCGGTCGGCATGGCCAGCACGATCTACGTGCGCAACAAGCGATGGAGCCCGCGCGCGGTCGAGCTGCCGTCGGTCGATCTCGCGCCCGAGCCAGAGCCCGAGCTCGACTAGCGAGCTCTGTTGATCCTACACATCGTGTCAGATGGCCGTGATCCCTTCAGGGGATGC
>CAZDGY010000052.1:0-15066 GCA_964504685.1 uncultured Kofleriaceae bacterium
GCAGTTCGACAGGAACCGGCGCGATGCATCGAGCCCGCCCTTCAGCACGAAGCTGATCATCCCGCCGAAGCCGCGCTGCTGCTTCTTCGCGAGCGCGTGCTGCGGGTGCGATTCCAAGCCCGGGTAGTAGACCTGCTCGACTTGCGGGTGACGCACGAGCCACTCCGCTAGAGCGCGCGCGTTGTGCTCGTGGCGATCCATCCGCACGTGCAGCGTCTTGGTGCCGCGCAGCACCATGAAGCAGTCCATCGGTCCGAGCTGCGCGCCGATCGCGTTCTGTAGAAACGCCACGCGATCGCGGAGCTCCGCGTCCTTGAACACGAGGCAGCCGCCGACGACATCGGAGTGGCCGTTCAAGTACTTCGTCATCGAGTGTGCCGCGATGTCGGCGCCGAGCTCGAGCGGGCGTTGCAGGTACGGCGTCATGAACGTGTTGTCGACCGCGAGCAGCACGCCCTTCTTCTTGCAGACCGCTGCGACCGCCGCGATGTCGCACAACTTCAACATCGGATTAGTCGGCGTCTCGATCCACACGAGCTTGGTCTTCGCCGTGATCGCCGCTTCGACGGCGGCGCCACCCGCGGTCGGATCGACGTACGTGAACTCGAAGCCGAGCCGGCGGAACACCTTGTCGAACAGCCGGAACGTTCCGCCGTACATGTCGTCGCACGCGACGACGTGCGTCCCGGCATCGAATAGCGCGAGCAGCGTCGAGGTCGCGGCGAGCCCGGACGCGAAGCACAGCGCGCCGGCTCCGCCTTCGAGCGCGGCGAGGTTGTCTTGCAGCGCGTAGCGGGTCTTGTTGTGCGTGCGCGAGTACTCGTAGCCTTTGTGCTCGCCCGGTGCCGTTTGCGCGTACGTCGACGTCATGTAGATCGGCGTCATCACCGCGCCGGTCACCGGATCGGGCTCTTGGCCGGCGTGGATCGCCTTCGTGCCGAACCCGTCTTCGCCGTGCTTCGTCATGATCAGTCCTCGAAACGAAAGCTGTTCGGATCTTTTTCCATGATCCGTTCCATCGCGGCCTCTTCGAGCAAGTCGATCATCCGCTGACCGCCGTACTTCTTCATCAGCTTGTCGTCGTACTCGTCGGCGACCAGCGCGACATCGCGCAGCGTGGCGTTGAGCTCTTCGGAGTCGAGTGTCGTGCCGCCCAGTATCGTGTGGGTGAACAACACGGTGTGCTCGCCAGGATCCCAGGCGAATGCGCCGAATCGCAAGTGCGCGTTGAGCTCGAGCAGTTGCTTCGCGAGCGGGCCATCGACGTCGACGCCTTTGACCAGCTGCGACGTGCACCGCACCATCGCGCGGTTGTCGCCCCACGGGACGACGCTGATCATCACGTATGCCGAGCCTTGCTTGATGACGTACAGCGAGTCGTCGATCTTGCGGTACGCGGGGCTGGCTTGCAGGGTGCGCTCGATCAGGAGCGCCGTCGCAACCTCGGCGGGATTCATGCCTCCGGTGTTAACACGGCTGCCACTTCCTGTGATCGATCCAACCGCCTGCCCGACGGAGGGCGTGCGATAATCGCAGCCGTGCGCACGGCGGTACTAGTGCTCGCTTTCGTCGGCCTTCTGGCCCGGGCGGCGGCCGCCGAACAGATCAAGCAGATCGTCGTCGAGGACAACACCAAGACCACGACCGAGACGGTCCTGTTGATGACGCACGTCTCGGTGGGCGACGAGTGGAACCTCGACCTGGTCGAGCAGATCCGCCAGCGGCTCGAGACCAGTGGGCTGTTCCGCGAGGTCGAGGTGTTCTGGGATCCGGTCGAGGGCGGCGTGCGGCTTCACCTCGTGGTCAGGGACAAGTTTTCGCGGCTCGTGGCGCCGACGTTCTACGACCAACCGACGAACAAGGGCGGCGGCTTGGGTTACGGCGACAACAACCTCGCTGGCCTCAACCAGAAGCTGCTGCTCTACGCGCAGCTCGCGACCGGTGATTCGTTCTTTCTCGGGGTGTGGCAGATCCCATCGATCGGCGGCACGCACCTCTACGCGCAGATCGACACCTATCTGCGCGACTCGCGAATCATCGAATACGCGGAGCCGACCAAGTACATCGACAACCCGATCGCCGTGCGGCAATCGCGCCTGATCTATCTCAACGGCGGCTTGCGGCTCGGCTACGAGATCGCGCGCGGCATCAAGCTCGACACGCGCTTGCGCGGCGCCTGGGTCGGCTACGAGCACGTCGAGCTCGCCGACGGCGCCGGGATCAATGACGTCACGCCGGGCGGCGATCCGACCGCGCCGCTCGCGAAGCCGGGCAAAGAAGGCTGGGACGTGTCGAACGAGTGGGACTTCACGCTCGATCGCCGGATCGACTTCAACGGCGTGCAGAGCGGCTATCGCTACATGCTGACGTACGAGCGCGCACTGCCCGCGCTTGGCTCCGACTTTCGCTACTACTCGGTCGGGCTGTACACGCTCAACGCGATCAAGCTGCTCGAGCGCCACGACCTCGTGCTGCGCGGCTCGCTCAACATCGGTCACAATCTGCCGTTCCAGCAGGAGTTCACGACCGGCGGCACGGCGATGCGTGGCTGGCTCAACGATCAGTTCCGCGGCGACTTCAAAGTCGCGGCGACCGCGGAGTACTCGTTCCCGCTGTTCGGCATCAACATGGGCGAGTGGCTCGGGACGATGTCAGTTCGCGGCTTGGGGTTTTGGGACTCGGCGTATACGACGTTCATGTCCGCCGACAATCCCGACCGCAACTACCTGCCGAACGCAATGCCGCGCGGGCTCGCACCGTTCAAGAACTCGGTCGGCGTCGGCACGCGCTTCTATTTGAGCGGCCTCGTGCTGCCACTCCTCGGTCTCGATTTTGGGTATGGTCTTGAAGCCGGTGACTTCCAGATCTACCTCGCGATCGGCCTCACGACCTGATCGGCGCTTCGGCGGCTAGCAATGCGGTTCTGTCCGTTTTGCAATGCGGAGAACGCCGACGAGCTCGCCGTGTGCCAGGCGTGCGGCCGACGCTTGCCGCCGTTGCCCCCGCGCCGCGCGCGCAATGCGCCGCCGACCGGAGTGCAGCTCCCGGTGCGACCGCCGACGTCGCCGACCAAGCCGCCGTCGCAGATCACGCCGCCGGTGCGCGACAGCGTCGCCGCGGTCGCGCCGCCTCCCATGCGCGAGAGCGTAACCGCGATCTCGCCACCGCCCTCGCCGCCAGCGCGCGAAGCGCCGGCGACGATCGTGGCTCCGCCGCCTCCGCGTGACAGCGCTCCGGCCTTGCCACCGCCGCCGGAACCACCGGCGTTTCAACCGCCGCCCGCGCCGCCGCCGTGGGCCGACGCGGGTCGCCAAGCGCTGCTCGATGCGTTGAGCCCGGCGCCGAGCGCCGAGCGCCGTCCGCCGACCGCCGAGCCCGTGCGCGCTCCGGACGATCCGACGCGCCGCCGCTCGGACTCCGCGCCGCCGCCGACCCCGCGCGCCAAGCCCGCGTCGATCCCGCCGCCGCCGCCGATCGCCGCGCCGCCGCCGCCGCTGCAGATGGCGCCGCCGCGTCCGCTGCCGCTAGATATCGCGCCGCTGCGCGTGACGAGCGATGGCACGGAAGGGCCGCCGCCGACCCGAATTCATCGGCCGGAGGCGATGGTCGATCGACCGTTCACGCCGCCAAAGGTGCTCGCGGTGCCGGAGATTCCCGAACCCGGGCTCGTCCACGCCGCGAAGTACGCCGCGACGTTCTGGCGAGCGCGGTGGCAACGCCGCGGTGCGATCAAGCTGCTCGCGATCGAGATCAAGCAAGATACCGAGGCGCTCGATCAAGTCCTCGGAGCGCTCGGCCGGGCCGCTCGCGGCGCGCGGGTCGAGAGTCGCGTGTTCTCTGCGGAGAACGCCGCGATCAACGCCGCCGAAGAGCGGATCGGGGTGCTGCAGAAGGAAACTGCGGAGGTCGAAGGCCGCAAGGCTGAAGAGAACTCGAAGTTCGTCGACGTCGAGAGTGAGCGCAACACGAAGCTCGCCGACGCCGAGCGCGGAGTCGACGAAGCGCAGCGCGAGCTCGCGAACCTCGAAGGCCAGCGGCGCAGCCTGCGCGACAAACGCAAAGAGCTCGAGCGCCGCCAGAAGGCGTATTTGAAGACCGCGGAGGACCACGATCGCCAGGCCGGCGGTGCGCAGATGGGCGATCAGCGCCAGGAGCTGCGCCGCGCCGCCGAAGGCCATCGCCGCGAAGCCGCCGCGCTCGAGCCGGATCGCCAAGAGGTCGATCGCCGCGCCGGGGCGCTCGAACGGCCGATCGCCGAGGTCAGCGCACGCCTCGACGCCGCGAAGGCCGAGCTCGATGCGGCGAAGCGCAGCCTCAACGATGCGCGCGAAGGCCACACCCATCGCCTCGCCGAGCTCGACTCCGAGCAGAAGCGCAAGGCCCGTGAGATCGGGCTCGCTGAATCCGAGATTTCGCGCCGGCTCGTGACGCTCGGCACGCTCGTCAACCTCAACCGCGTCGAAGACCCGCAGTTCGCCGAGCTCTACATGCGCATCGATCGGCTGCGCACCGCGATCACGGCGCGCACGACGGAGATCGAAAAGCTGACCGCCGAGCGCGAGGCGTACGATCGGGGCACGTTGTTCCGCGGCGCCGCGGCGATCGGTGGCGCGTTCGTCGCGTTGATCGCGGTCATCGTCATCCTGCGCGCGATCCTGTGACCGTGTTAGCCTGCTGAGGAGTCGTGCCGAAGGTCCTGGTCTCGAACAACAGCGAGTTGCTGCGGCACTTCACGGCGCCGCCGTTCCAGCGACTCGGGCTCGAGATCAGCGTCGCAAACACCGCCGACGAAGCGCGTGCGATCTTTCAGCGCGACGAGCCCGCGATCGTGATCCTCGATGCCGAGCTCGGTGACGGCGCCGGGCTCGACGTCGCGCACACGATCAAGCACAAGAGCCCGTCGACCCGCGTGATCGTCGTTGCGAACAAGCGCCTCGACGGCGATCAGATGCGCGAGATCACCGCGTGCGGCTGCGACGAGATCCTGATCGCGCCGATGACCGCGGACGAGCTGCACGATGTGATCGCGCTCCAACTCGGCGAGCCGCGGCCTGGCACCGAGGGGTTCGCGCTGTCGATCGAGCTCGGCGGCAAGAAGGTCGACGCGACCGTGTCGAACCTGTCGATCGATGGCGTGCGACTCGTGCTGGCCGAACCGGTCGGTGAAGGCCAGCCGGTCGCGGTGACCGTCACTCCCGCCGGCGAGCAACCGGTGACGATTCGCGGCACCGCGGTCTGGGCGCAGCCACGCGACGGCAAGACCGTGATCGGCGTGGCGTTCGATACGCTCAACGACTTGTCGCGCGCGGTGCTCGCGAAGCTAACGCAATGGCAGGTCGTCAAGGACGGCGACCGCACCCGCGTCGTGTTGCGCGGCGACTTCACCGAGGCGACCCGGTTCGACGAGCTGCTGCCGGCGATGGTCGGCCGCGTCGTATTCGACACCGCGCAAGTGACGTACATGAACTCGCTCGGCGTTCGCGCGTGGTGCGAGTTCCTGCGCCAGGCGCGCATCCAGGGCTACGAGTTCCACGCGTGCTCGGTGCCGTTCATCCTGCAAGCATCGATGGTGCGCGACGTGATCGGCCGCGGCACGGTGACGTCGTTCTTCGCGCCGTTCCACTGCATCACGTGCGATCACCAAGAGGAGCGACTGCTTCAGAGCGCCGCGATCCTCGCATCCGCACTCGAGCCGCCGACGTTCAAGTGCCCCAACTGCGGCGGCGCACTCGAGTTCGACGACCTGCCCGAGCGCTACTTCGCGTTCCTCGCCGAAGACAACGACTGAGCGAACGCTAGCTCGACCCGCGCGCGGCGCTTCGGCCGAGGAGATGCGAGCGCGCCGAGCAGCGACATGGCCGCGTAGCCTGCCCACAGCAAGCCGGCGGTCAGCTGGAGTCCGTCCGAGCTGGTCACGAACACTGGCGCCGTGTAGTCGCGAGACGGCAGCGTCAGCAGCAACGCGAGCGCGATGGTCGCGAGCGCGATGCCCGGGAACCAGCGCATAGAACGGCGCAGCACGAGCAGGACGGCCGGCGGACCGAGAACGACCGCGACGAGCACGAGCAATGAGTCCACCGGCGTGTTCTACCGCAGTCGCCCCGCTGGCACCCGGAAAATGCGAGCTGTCACCGAGCCTCAACCCGGTCCCCGGTTGAGCTAACGTAACCGCCATGCGCAAGCTATTCGTGCGGTCGTTCGCGATCGCATTCGTCGCGTTTGCGCTGCTGTTCGGAGTCGAGTTCTTCCTCGAATGGAACCGCGCCGGTCGCCCGGGCATGTCGGCGCTGTCGTGGGCCGGGATTAACAACGCCAAGCTCATCGACGTGTTGTCGCCGATGGCGCGCGCCTACAACAACGTGCTCGCGATGTTGCTCGCGACGATCGGCCTCGCGATCCCGCTGACCGCGAGCATGCACACGCCGAAGTTGATCGAGATGTTCTTACGCGATCGAGTGAACCGCTGGGTGCTGTCGTTCATGGCGGTCGGCGCGGCGCACGTGTTGTGGGTCGACTACATGATCGGACCGCAGTTCGCCCCGAGCTGGGCGATCAACCTCGCGGTCTACTTCGCGATGCTCGGCTGGGCGCTGTTGATTCCGTACTTCTTCTACGTCGTGCGGTTCGTCGATCCGTCGCGGCTGATCATCCGGCTGCGCGAGCATGCGAGCACGGTGGTCGAGCGGGTCGTCGAGCGTCACGCCGACCCGGTTGCGGCGCAGCCCGAGGTGTCGACCGCGTTCAATCAAATCGGCACGATCATCATCAAGTCGCTCGATCGCAACGATCAAGACGTCGCCGCCGAAGGCACGTGGGCGCTCAAGGTCCTGCTCGATCAATACGAGGCCAAGAAACCGCGCATGCCGAAGGAGTGGTTCAAGGTCGACCGCGCGGACTTCGTCGGACTGTCCGACGAAGCGCTCGAGATGCTGAGCGAGAGCCGAACCTGGTACGAGATGAAGGCGCTCCAGCAGGTCGAGCACGGCTTCATGCGGGCGCTGAACACCGCGAACGGCACGGTGTCGACGTTCTCCGACGCGACTCGTGTGATCGCGACGCGCGCACACGCCCATCACGACGAACAGGCGCTGCGGCTGTGCATCCGCTTCTTCAACAACTACCTGCGCGAGTCGATCAAGGCGCGCAACCTGCGCGCGGTCTACGACGTGTTCCACCAATACCGCCGGCTCGGCCGGGAGCTCGTCGATCGTCCGGAACTATTGCGCGAGATCGGCCACCACTTCGCGTACTACGCCGGGATGGCCCGCACGTACGGCATGGTATTCGCGCCGCAACTCGCGCTGTTCGATCTCGGTTACGTCACGCGCCGCGCCTACGAACGAGCGTCACCCGCTGCCGCGGACTTGCTGCGCGAAGTGCTCGCCCTGCCGCATCGCACCGGCGCCGATCTGCACACGATGGCGGTCAAGGCCAAGCTGATCCTCGGCGGGTTCTTCATCGAGAACAAATTGACCGCGGAAGCCGGCCAGGTGCGCGACAATTTGCGAGACGTCTCGTCCGGACAGATCGTGCGCGCCGAAGCCCAGCTCCTCGCTGCCGATCAGTCGTTCTTCGAGGTCACCGATCGCCAGCTCAACCTCGAGTACGTTCCGCCCGAGCGGCGCGAGCCGTTGAAAGCGTTCTGCGCGTCGCTACAACCGGACGGCGAGACGCGATGAAGGCGCTCGCTCTGGCGGTGGTGCTCGCCGGCTGCGCGAGCCACTATGGATACACGTTCCACGTCACCGATCCGGGTGCGCGCGCCGGAGCGCCGGGGGGCCCCGAGACGCTCGAAGACGCCGACGTCAAAGCCGACGTGCTCGTCGACCCGAAAGCCGAGGCGATCGTGCTGACGCTGACGAACAAGACCGATCAGATCCTCGCGGTCGAGTGGAACGACATCCGGCTGACTCGCACCGACGGTAGAGTCTCGGCGGTCACGACGTTGCGACCCGATACCGACCTCGGCTGGATCCAACCCGGGGCGAACCTCGTCGCTCGCCTGTTGCCGCTCGCGTTGCCGCGGAGTGGCGACGCCGCCGCCGCTTACGAAGGCCGGCGCTTCGATCTGCAGGTGCCGCTGATCGTGCGGCGCGAGACGAAGCTCTACCACTACTCGCTCGTCGCGCACGTGCGCGTGCTGTAGGAGCCATCATGAAGCGCGCGATCGTCATTTCGTTCGTCCTCGCCGCGATCGGTTGCGGACCGACCTTCACGTTGCCGATGACCGCGGATCAGCTGTTGCAGCTCAACTCCGGGCCGGCGCTCGTCGCGTACCTCAGTCAGCCCGATGCGAGCCCGAGCGTGTGCGACTTGCGCGCGCGTGGCCCGCACCTGCTGGCGTTCAACGACGAAGTGCACAGCGCTCTCGTCGATGGCTTCGTCAAGGGTCGGATCGAGCCGGTGATGTGGCGACGCTGCATCGAGCTCGTGATCAAGAACATGCCGCCGACCCAAGTCGCGTCGCTGTTCGACGAGTTGCTGCGCGCGTACCAGTCGATGGTGAAGAGCGACCATCTGCAAAGCGATCCGGCGTTCGCCGAGCGCGTCGCAACGATCCAGCGACTCTACCTCGAGCGCGCCGAAGGCCTCGATGGTCATCCGGCCGTGACTACCGCGATCTTCGACGATCTGCGCGGCGCGTTGGCGAAGCAGAAGCTCGGGCCGGTCGGCAAGAGCTTCGCCGAAGAAGTGATCGGCACGGTCGATGTCACGCACGGCAACTGGCAAGGTCGCGCGGTCGACGTTCCGCTCATGGACACGCTCGCCGCCGCCGGTAACGCGATGACCCTCGAGCGGTTCGCGTCGCGCTTGCCGCAGCCTGGCCTGCGCGAACAAGCGGCGCGACGGCTCGTGCGTATTCATATCGCGCTGTCCGCGTTCGACGAGGTGCGCAAAGACGCGGCCAAGGTCGAAGAGGCGGTCGTGCGCGACGGTCACAACCGCGTCGTGATCGCGGAGCACAAGCTGGTGCGCGCCTGGTTCGACGACAAGAAGACGCCGGTGCGCTACGTCGTCGTGCGCCAGCACGTGTGGGATCGAACCGCGACGCTGCTCGGCTCGGGCGAGGATCGACCCGGCCTCTCGGTCCTGCCCGAGCTCGCGTTTCGCGGCAGCTTGTTCGCGGAGCTCAAGGGCGTCTCGCGACCGGTCACGCTGTGCGGCGCGGCCCAGAAGCTCGACCCGACGCCGTGCATCGCGGTGACCGATGTCGCGCTCGACAACCCGCTCGCGTACCTCGACGATGGCGGAGTGCACTTCCGCGACAACATCGCCGAAAACGAGGTCGTGCCGCTCGCCGCGAATGCCGGGTTCTCGCTGCCGGTGCGGCTCGCGAACCAACCGGCGGCGGCGCTGCAGTGGGGCCTCGGCTTCGAGAAGCCCGACGACCTCGACTTCGAGGCACCGAGCGCAGGCGGCCGCGGCCCCGATCTCGAAGTCCGCGTCGATCATCCGAATCGCGATCGCTACGTCTACACGGTGAGCAGTCCGCAGGGTTTCGCCGCGGTCGTTCAAGCGGCCGACCTCGGCGCATTCCACGTCGATAGCCGCGGCGGTACCGGGCAGTCGGGCGCGACCGGTCACACCGGCTCGACGGGAACCGCGGGATCACAGTGCAGTGCCGGCGGTCCGGGCGGCAACGGCGGACCCGGCGGCGACGGTGGCAACGGCGGCAACGGCGGCAACATCCACGTCGTGATCGCGTGCCAAGCGGCGGTCTGCGATGTCGGCGCGGTCGAGCGCACGATCGCGAGCATTGGCGGCTATGCGGGCGCAGGTGGCTCTGGCGGCCAAGGCGGCCAAGGCGGCCAAGGCGGCACGGCGAAATCGCAGACCACGCACACCGACAGCACCGGCGCGACCGTCGTCGACGACGCGGGCTGCTCCGCAGGCGCGAACGGAGCGAGTGGCGCCTCGGGCTCGCGCGGCTCCGACGGCCGTCCCGGCAGCCCGGGCCGAGTCTCGGTCGATATCCGCTAGGTGGGGACGGTGTTCACTCTGTCAACCGCAACCCGATCGCGACTGCAACGATCACGGTAGCTTGACCGGGGACGGTGTTCACTCTGTCAACCGAGACGATCGGGCAGAGATCCTACGGCTTCGGTACGAGCTCTTGGTCACTCGGATGCGGCCGGCCGCCGTGGTCGCGCTTGAGCGAGCCGGTCTGCGACGACCACATGATGTAACCGAGGATCACGAGCATGACGAGCGCGACCACGAGCAACGCGCCGACTGGAACTCGATCGCCGAACGTCTTGCGACCGAAGAACCGGCCGGCCGAGCGCTTGTGGATCGTGTCGGTCACGTCTTGCGCGAAGGTCTCCGGGGCCCGCGCCTTGTGCATGCCGGATACGAGCTTGCGCGTCTCGACCATGTCGTCGTGCGCGCGCTTCCACTCCGGTTGCTCTGCGATCTTCGTCGCCACCGACGCACGCTGCTCCGGCGAGAGCGCGCCGTCGAGGTAGTCAGACAACGCGATCACCATCTCGTCATCGAGCTCGGGCTCTTCGCTCATCGCAGCTCCTTCATACGTGGCGCTGGAGTTTCTTGCGCAGCGCGAGGCGCCCGCGGTGAAGGCGAGACTTCACGGTGCCATCGGGCAGCCCGGTGATCTCGCAGATCTCTTCGATCGACAAGTCTTCGATATCGCGCAACACGATCACGACGCGATGATCGTCATCGAGGTCCGCGATCGCCTCCTGCATCAGCTTTTCGATCTGCGCACCTTCGAGCGCGCGATCCGGCGCCGATGGGACCGCGCTACCGATCGCGCCGTTGGTCCCGGCCGCGCGCGTCTCGTCGACCTCGTCGCGGTCGCGGCGATAGTCCGGGCGCCGAGACAGGTATTTGATCCGGTTCTTGCAGTGATTGACCGTGACTCGATACAGCCAGGTCGAGAACTTCGACTCCTCGCGAAAGGTGTCGATCGTCTTGAACACTGTGATGAACACCTCTTGCGCGACGTCCTCGGCATGGGTCGGTCCGAGCATCCGAAACGCGATGTTGAACACCCGATCTCGATGAGCGTCGATCAACTCCCGGAACGCCCGCTCGTCGCGGTCGCGCAGCCGCCGGAGGAGGGTCCGCTCGAGCTCAGACATAGGGAAGCGCGAGCATACCCCCGAGATGACACCAGAAACCGGACCCGGGTTTCCACTCCCGGAGCCCGTCGTTTCCGATATGGCTTTTCGGCGAAAGCGGCTGTAGTTTCAGACTTGCCACGGTTCGTCGGTTTGCTCTGGTTTGCCGTTTGCGTGTTGCTACGGGTCGGCCATCGCTTGTTCCGGTGCTCAGTGGGCTCACAGTTTCGAAACCCGCTTCCGAGCACGTAGGCCCCTCTAGGGGCGGGTCAAGCATCAGGGCCAGATCGAGATAGCGATGAACACTCGTCTGTACGTTGGAAACCTTTCGTTCAATACCACTGCTGATGGCGTTCGCACCGCGTTCCAGGACTTTGGAACCGTCAGCGACGTCCACCTCGTCACCGATCGCGAGACCGGCCGCTCGCGCGGCTTCGCGTTCGTGACGATGGGCACCACCGAAGAGGCCGCCAAGGCCATCGAAGGTATGGATGGCAAGACCCTCGACGGTCGCCCGCTCCGCGTTAACGAAGCCGAGCAGCGTCAAGCTCGCGGCGGCGGTGGCGGTGGCGGTGGCGGCGGGTTCCGCGGCGGCGGCGGCGGCGGTGGTGGCTACCGCGGCGGTGGCGGCGGTGACTACGGCGGTGGTGGCGGCGGCGGTGGTGACTACGGCGGTGGCGGCGGCGACGGCGGCGGTGGTGGTCGCGGCGGTCGTGGTCGCGGCGGCGGCGGCGGCGATCGCTGGTAATTCGAACCAACGACAACTGACGCAGTAACTGGGGAGCGAGCAATCGCTCCCCAATTTCGTTTCGGCTCCGGTGTCAAACCGCGATGCGACTCCTGGTCGGCGTGCTCGTCGCGATCGTCGGTTGCTCGAACGGATCGCCGCCTGCGGGAGACCACGTAGCTTGCTCCGACGAGCGGACGCCGCGGTCACCGGCTGCGGTCACGTGCAAGCCGCTTGCGGAGTTCTGCGCGCGTGGCTCGTGCCCGATGGATTGGACCGCCGCACAGGACCCACACACGTATCGCAAGCACTACGCAGCCGGCACGATGCTCCAGCTCGGCCAGTGCGGGTCGGTCCGAACCGCGGCCGCGATGTATGTCGACGCCGGCACCGTCTTCTATTTCGACGCTTCCGGCCAACTGTTCGGGGTTGAAAGCGGCGGTCCGGCGTGGAAGCACTGCGGGGGATCGCCTCCTGTTGGCTGCATTGGCAGCGCTCACTTCGTAGCCAATATCTGAACCGACGTAACGATGGGCCGGCCGCGGCGGCGTCCGAGCCGCTAGTGCGTGAGCCGCCACAGCATCGCGCGGACATGGTCGAGGATCTCGTCGACGTGCGCGTAGTCGGCCGGCGTGATGTAGCCGCGCGCGGCTGCGATGCGCAGCGCGGCGGTGAGCTCGCCCGCGCTTCGGCGGCGCGACGATACATGTCGGGCCGATCGAGGCCAACGCGAGAGCGCCCTTCGGCGATGTTGAGCGCGATGCTCTCCGACGCGCGTACGATCTCGTCGGCAAACGATTTGCGCCGCGACGCCCCAAGCCGCTGACCTGACCGCAAGTTGACAAAAGCGACACCGTCCCCACGGATCGCGAGTAGATACCGACGATTGCGCGAGGGGCCTACCCGCGCAAGTTGACAAAAGCGACAGCGTCCCTAATTCACGCCGGGCGCCGGCATGCGCGGCCCGAAGAATCGCAAGCTCGCGATGATCTCGGTGTCCTTCGGCCCGCTCACCGCGAACCGCGCCGCGACGTCGACGCTGAAGCTCACGGTCGCGACGCCGAGGCCGCCCGACAAATAGGTGTCCTGAAGCGCGGTGTCGCGCAACGCACCGGCGCGGATCGGAAATGCCATCTGGCCCGACGCCAAGATGAACTCGGCGCCGCCGCCGTAGCGCGTGCCGCCGCTGCCGTCGAACTTCCAGCGCGAGTCGAAGCCGAGCCGCAACACGGGCAACGGCTTGATCACGACGCCGGTGCCGAACGCGCGCGGGAAGTCGTCGCTCGTCGCGCCGAGGATGTTGTAGCCCGCCGCGCCGAGGCTGATGATGTCGGTCATTCGCACGGTCAGGCCGGCGTCGTTTGTGAACCCGCTGGAGTTGGACTGGCCCATCAAGTCGGTCGAGTAGTGGAAATACTTCGCGGTCGTGCCGAAGAACACGCGCGGCGTGATCGGGTACGCGACCGCGATCCCGCCGACCTGCGCGGTGCTGTGCAAGCTCATCCCGTCCGAGTCGGGATTCGTGCTCGCGTAGTTGTAGAAGAAACACCCCGGCAGTGCGTTCGTCGAATCGCACGCCGAGACCCCGACGAGCGACGCCGCGTCGGAGCCGCGATAGCCGTAGCCGCCTTCGAACACGAGCTCGTGGGTAAGCGGCAAGCCCGACGGATTGAGGCCGACTGCAGACTCGCCGGTCGCGCCGCCGCGTAAGCCTTCGCCGACCGCGATTTCGCGCGGGCCGAGAATGTCGGTGAGCCCGTCGCCATCCGCGTGGGCACTACTACCGAGCAACGCCGTGGCGAGGATGGCCGAGACGGTGAGCGGGCGCATGAGCCCAAGTGTTGGCGCGTTTCGACGAGCAGGGCAAGAAACCGATCGCTTCGCCGAGAAGATGACGCGCTGGCGTGCGGCGGAGCACCGGGTCGCCAATTCGGCACGCCGGCCGGCTACATTCCGGCCATGACCAAGCCCGAGCCCTCGGCGCTCGTCGCCGCCGCGAGCGCGTTCGACCACGAGCTCGCGACCTACGCACGGCTCGGCGAGCTATTCCTGCGCACGCCACTCGAGACTCTCAAGCAGGTCGAACGCGCGAACTCGACGCTCGGCGAGCTCGCCGCGTGCGAGCAGCGGCTGCAGCAAGCCGGGCAGCAGATGATCGAGGCGCTCGCGGGTGCTCGCCGGGTGCAAGAGCAGCTTGCCGAGCAGGTCGTCGAGCACGCGCCGAAGGTCCAGGCGCGCAACCAGCAGATCAACGACTTGATGACCGCGCTCGGCGCGATCGCGGGCGAGGTCGGCGCGCTCAACTCGACGGTCGCGCCGGCGGGAGAAGCCGATGCCTCTGCCGTCGCCGAGACCATCATGGCGTTGTCGACTCGCGCCGAACAGCTCGCCGGCCAAGCGCGCTCGGCCGAGCTCGCCGAGATCGCGGAGCAGGCGCACGCGCTTCATCAACGCCTCCTTATGATCGCGAAGAAGTTACAGCGCGCCGCCGGAAACTGACCGAATCAGAAAATCTCCGAGTGCATTGCGCGCCCGCCTCGCGCTACCGCACCAAAGACTCGTCTATTGTGTCGTGAATTACTGCCGGATCGCAGTCGTCTCATGCGCGCCGGCCACCGTCGAAAGGCCACATGCTCTTCCGATCCGTCTCGTTTCGTTCCGCCCTGTGCTCGTTGTTGTTCGCGGGCTGTACCGTCCAAATGGCGCCTGCGCCAACCACGCCGGCGCCCGCGCCGGTAACCGCCGCGCCCGCGCCTGCTCCGGTCAATCCGGCACCGGCACCGGCACCCGCGCCAGCACCGGTCTACGTCGCGCCTGCGCCGGCTCCGGTCACCGCCGCACCGCCGTCCGCGCCGGTCGTCGATGTCTCGTATGACTCCGATCCGGAAGTCGACGAGCTGCCCGCGACGGTCGAAGTCAGCGGCCAAAACGTGCCGAGCGTCGACGTGTTCTACACCGACCTCGATCCGTACGGCGAGTGGTACGACGACCCGACGTACGGCTACGTGTTCGCGCCGCCGACGCCGAACTATCAGCCGTACACCAACGGTCACTGGGTTAACGGCGACTACGGCTTTACGTGGGTGTCGGGAGATCCGTGGGGCTACGCGACCGATCACTACGGCCGCTGGGTATGGGCGAACCGCTGGGTGTGGAAGCCGGACACGACGTGGGGACCGGCGTGGGTCCAGTGGCGCGTCAGCGATGGCTACGTCGCGTGGGCGCCGGTCGGCTTTACCAGCGGGGCGTACCTCCCGG